>VAWU01000017.1:0-25927 GCA_005888325.1 Actinomycetota bacterium | reverse complement strand
GCTCGAGCCGTCGGCGCCCCCCGCCGCGTCATCGCCGGGACCGACTGTGGGTTCGACACCTCGGCCGGCCTCGGCGACGTGGCGCCGTCGCTGGTGTGGGAGAAGCTCCGCGCCCTGCGAGCGGGCGCCGACCTGGCCACCGCGCGACTCTTCTGACGGCGGGCCCCGCCTCCGCTTCGCTTCGGCACCCGCCGCGTCCGGCGGGGACCCCAACCCCGGCGGTTCTCTGCGGATCGCAGCACCGATCCGGCCCGGCCCTGTTCTGACCGCGGGCCCGGCCTCCGCTTCGCTTCGGCACCCGCCGCGTCCGGACCCCAACCCCGCCGGTTCTCTGCAGATCGCAGCACCGATCGGCCCGGCCTCTCTCCGCACCCGAGGTCTATCGTGACCGGCGTGCCGCGATTCCGGCTCGAGTTCGCCGATGACGGGAGCGCGATCGAGCTCGACGCCGACGACTTCGACGATGACGGCGTGGAGGTGAGCCTCTACTGCTACGTGCCGCCGGGCGCTGATCCGCTGGCGGCGACGACGCAGAAGGAGGTCATCGCGTCGTTCGAGCGGACGTCGCTCGTGGGCCCGCCGCAGCAGGTGCAGTAGGCGCGCTCAGCCCGCCTTCGACCAGAACTCCTCCAGCACCGCGGCACCCCTCTCCGGGTCCTGCAGCATCCACCAATGGCCGAGGCCCGCGAGATCGGCCACCGCGGCCCCGGCCCGGCCCGCGCCCAACCGGGCCCCCTCGTCCGAGAGGAACGGGTCCTCGAACGGAATCAACACTAGCCCCGGCTTCCCGACGTCGTGAAAGTCGGGGGACCATTCCTTCCCCACGTCGACCGCCGACCGGTAGAGGGCGAGGATGCAGTCGGCCATCGTGCGGTCGACCGCGCCGGCGATGGCGACCGCGCCGTCGTGGGGGACGCCGAACATCTCGAACACGCCGGCCCGTTCCTCGACGCTTTGGGCGAGCTGCTGGTCGAAGAACTCCTCCCCCGCGCCGGGCGTCTGCCAGATCTTGGCGAACTCGTGCCACTCGAAGTCGGGATCGCCCAGGCCGGCGGCATCGGAGACCCACGAGCGCACGAGGTCGGCGCGCGTGCTGACCAACCGCACCACGAAGCCCCCTCCCCAGTCGTGGCCCACGAAGGTCGATCGGGCCCCCCGCCCGCAGCCCGCTCAGCTCCCCCACGAGCCACGTGACGTACTCCTCCTTGGTGGCGCCGAAGCCGTCGGGTCGGGCGCAACCGAAGCCAGGGAGCTGAAGGGCCACCACGTCGTCACGATGCAGACGCGACCGCACGCCATCCCACACTGCCGGTGTCTCCGGGACACCGTGAACGAACACGGCCGGCATCGCGACAACCTCCTGCTCGATGACTGACGCATGGAGCCTCGCACACGCGGTTACTGCTGGTAGCCCTCGACCGTGCCCTCGCTCCTGGTCGCCGCGTCCGAGGGGTCGAGGCCGGCGTTGCGGAGCGCCCGACGCTGCCGCAGCAGGTCCCAGCAGAGGTCGAGGCCCACCTCCACCTCGCGCAGGCGGGCGCGCTCCTCGTCGCTGAGACCACCGCCGACGTGCGCCTCGTGCAGCCGGTGCTCCTCGGCCGCCAATCGGTTGATGCGCTCGAGCAGATCCTCGTCTTCCACCGGCTGTCCTCCTTGCGATTCGTCGTCGAGCCCGATCGAGGCCCACCGCCGCGTCCGACCCCGCCCAGCCAATCGCGCCCGGCCCTGTTCCTCCAAGTCGTGCCCGGCGCCGACAATCGTTTCCCTACACCAGGACCCAGGCTCGGCGCGGTGCGTCGTCGAGGCCGTCGTGCCAAGGTGGGTCCATGTTGGGTCGGCGGCCGAAGAAGGATCAGCCAGGCGCTTGGGGCAACATCCGAGACGCCTTCCTGCGCACGCAGGAGCGCGTCATGGGCGGGCCACGGCCGATCGTGCGCAGGCGACGTTGGTGGGGTCGGAAGCCGCGATGAGGCCTCGCGCGCGACTACGGCTACGGCAGCCCCGTCACGCGCGCGTCATGAACGACCGGGCCGCGTGCGGCACGGGCGCAGCCACGACCTGATCGCCGGCGCCTGAGGCCGTACCGCCCGCGACGGCGACCCCGCCCGCGACCGTGTACATGGCCTCGTCGAGGGTGCTGTTGCTCGGTGGGTTCGCGACGGCGACCACCGGGAACGCCTTCCCCCCCGAGAACGACGTGGAGACGTAGTCACCGACCATCGGGCCCTGGTTGGTGCTCGCGAGCGAGCTGAGCGACATCGGGCCCGCGAGCTGCTGCGCCGAGCTCCATGTCGTCCCGCCGTTGGTCGAGCTGACGAACCCCACGGCGAGCTGACAGTTGGAGCTCGTGCAGCTCGCGTTCGGGTAGTAGTAGTACGCGAGCGCGAGATGGGCGGAGCTCCCCGATGTCGCCTTGTCGACGCCGAGACCGGGGATGAAGTGATCGACCGTGCTCGTCGTCGCGTCGATCGGGACACGCGTCACCGGCGACCATGAGGTGCCGTTGAGCGACGTGCTCATGACGATGTCGTTGGCCGCGCAGCCGCTGCGGAAGCGGCAGTCCGCCCATGCGACGTACACCCGGCCCGCGGCGTCGATCTCCGCGGTCGGCAGCGGATCGCTGCGCAGATTGCCGGCGACCGGATGTCGGGCAACGGTCGCGACCGTGACCGGTCCTGCGTAGCTCGCGCCACCGTTGATCGAGCGGATCGCGGCGACGGCATTTCCGGTAGTGAGGTAGGGGACGATCACCGCGCCGCCCGGCTTGACCACGGGTTGACCACCGAGACCGCTCACCGCGGGCACGGTCGCCTGCGCCCACGTCAGCCCGCCGTCGACCGACGTCGCCATGTGCAACCGATCGCCCGCGGTGACCTCGTCGTACTCCGCGTAGCAGTGCCCGTAGAACGCACTCGTCGGGGAGTTGTCGCAGACCGTCCAGCCCTTGTCGACGAACGTGCCCGTCGCGACGGTCGTCGGGGTGCTCCCCCAGTTGAGACCGTCGGTCGAGCGGCTGACCACGACCGCCCGGCCCGCAGGCGGATTGACCGAGTCCACGAGCGTGAGGGCGGCGATGAGCCACACGCCGTGGCGCGCGTCGTAGGCGACCGACGGGTCACTGGCGCGGTCGTACGGACCCGCGCCCCGGTACTTGGTGATCCCGTCGAGGAAGCCCGTCGTCCAGTGGCTTCCGCCGTCGGTCGAGGTCGCCCACCCGATGTCGGACGCGCCGCCGTCGAAGAACCGACCGGACTGGAAGGTCGCCACGACGGTCGACCCGAACGAGAACGTGTCCGGCTCGACCTGGGTGCGGTGCTGGCTCGTCGTGTTGGTGAACGGGTCGGTGCTGATCCGGAGCATGCAGCCGGAGACGAGCAGCCCGGTCGCGACGATCACTACCAGTCGACGCATGACCCGCGCCGTCGAGGATCACGCGGTCGCAAAGATCCGGTCCTTCGTCGCGTCCGAGAAGAGCTCCGCCGGCGTCACCTCGGGGCCGACGAAGACGCCGGCGCGGACCATGAACAGCTCCGGGTCGGTCATGAGCCGCTCGTCGGCCCGGCGCCGGCGCTCGAGCGCGCCCGGGACGACGTCCACGCTCAACGTCGTGACGACGTCGGCGAAGAAGCGCAGCCGGCGCATCCGCTCGTCGCGCTCCTCCACGTAACCGGCGAAGGCTGCGGGCGACCAGTCGTCTCCATCGAGCAGGGTCTCGCCGACCTGACGCACGTCGCGCATCGCGACCGAAAGCCCCTCGCCGATGAGCGGGTCGCTGTGACCGGCGGCGTCGCCGACGAGCACCACGCCGTCGATCGCGGGCTGCTCCACCCAGGTGTCGTTCATCGGGAACGCGCCGCACGGTCCCGCTGGCGTTCCCGAGGCGAAGATCTCTCCACCCGGGAACGACTTCAGTCGGAAGGCCTCGAGAAACGCTCTCTGCTTCTCCGGGCCCGCGAGCCGGTGCCGGTCGCGGACGTCGTAGAAGAGATAGAGGCGGACGCGCCCACCGCCCTGGGGGAAGGCCAGGAAGTTGCGGCCGCCTTCGCTCCCGATCACCATGTCGGACTCCGGCCACTCGTCGGCGCCATCGACCAGCATCCCCGCGCCCATCGTCCGGGGCTCGGTGGCATGGAGCTCGAAGTCGAGCCGGCGCCGCACGGTGGACTCTCGCCCGTCGGCTCCGACGACGAGCCGCGGCATCACCGACGTCGTCTGTCCGTCGAGGGCATAGGTGACGACCGGCTCTCGGCCGGGTTTCACCGTGACGTCGCTCACGCCCCGGACGAGCTCGGCGCCGGACGCGACGGCGGCGGCGTCGAACGCGTTGCAGGCCCCCGGGTGGCTGACGCCGAGCGGTCCGTCGACGCCCGGCAGCAGCGCGAGACCGACGGCACCGGCCTCCGCCTCCTCGGGCGAACGGCACTCGTCGTACGGGATGAGCCGGGCGAGGACGTTCGCCCCCGCGTCGATCAGCGTGTCGTAGAGGCCGAGGCGGTGCACCTCGGCCACGCCCCACGGGTGCATGTACTCGCCCCTCACCCGGTCCTCGTGCTCGAGCGTGCGCTCGAGCACGAGCACGCGCTTGCCGGACCGGGCGAGAACCGCGGCAAGGGCCCCTCCGGCGATGCCCGCTCCGATCACGACGACTTCGGGCTGGTCCATCACGCTCCTCGTGCGCTCAGCGACGCGAAGACGTTCGTCCGTGGCCGGCAGGCCGGATCACCGGTCGAGACCGAGCCGGGCCCGCACTGCCGGGCGCCGCAGCGGCGGCAGGCTGGCAGGCGGCTGCCGGCGCGGCGGCAGCTGCGCCAGAAGGGTGGCAGTTGTGGCTGCGATGTCGCGCACGGCGGCGTCAACTGCGGCGGCGGTGGCTTCCGACGGCTGCTGCACCCCGCTGACCTTCCGGACGTACTGTCGCGCCGCGGCCTCGACCTCCTCGGTGGTGGCGGGTGGATCGAGGCCCCGAAGCGTCGTGATGTTGCGGCACATGGGCGGAAGGTTAGGCGCAGACCGTCGCAACCCTGCGAGTCAGTGGATGCGTACGAGACGCAGTGTGTCGGTCGCAGGCTCGGGCTCGGTCGGTGAGCCGGCGAGCACGACGACGACGTCGCCCGGAGCGGCGTGACCCGCCCGCACCGCGGCCTGGACCGCGAACCACACGATGTCGTCGGTGCTCCTCGACTCGTCCACGGTGAGGGCTTCGACGCCCCAGCTCAGCGTCAGCTGCCTTGCCGTCCTCGTCGAGGGAGTGGCCGCGACGAGGGGCATGGCGGGACGGAACCGCGAGATGGCGCGGGCAGTCGCACCGGAGCGGGTGCACGCGATGATGAGCGCAGCCTCCTCCTCGATCGCTGCGCGCCAACCGGCCGCGGTTGTCGCGGCGGTGATCCCGGCAGGTGACGCTCGACCACCTGCGACCTGCTGGGTGCCCAGGTTGGCACCCCACCCCAGGTAGTCGAAATCCTGCTCCGCCCGCGCCGCGATGCGAGCCATCGTGGCGACGACGCCGACCGGGTCCGCACCGACGGCAGTCTCCGCGGAGAGCATGACGGCGCTCGTGCCGTCGAGCACCGCGTTCGCGACGTCGGTCACCTCCGCCCGCGTGGGAGTGGACGCGGTCACCATCGACTCGAGCATCTGGGTGGCGGTGATGACCGGACGTCCGTAGCGCACTCCCGTGCGGATGATGCGTTTTTGGATGTGCGGGACATCCTCGAGCGGCATCCGGACCCCGAGGTCGCCGCGTGCCACCATCACCGCGTCGGCCGCCGCCACGATGTCATCGAGGTCGGCGACCGCTTCCGGCGTCTCGATCTTGGCGACCAGCATGATCGGTGCCTTGCCCGCGGCACCCCTGACCTCGTCGATGTCGTCTGCCGACCGAACGAACGACACCGCAACCGCGTCGACGTCGTGTTGCACGAGCACCTCGAGCCGCTCCAGGTCGTCGGCCGTGGGGCTGACGACGGGGATCCGCTTGCCCGGCACCGAGATGCCCGGACGACCCTGGAGCCGGCCGCCGCTCACCACCTCGGCCGAGACGACCTCGCCAGAGCGGTCCCGCACGACGAGCGACACGCCGCCGTCACCGACCGCGACCCGGTCACCCAGCTCGAGTCTCGACAGCAACACTGCATCGGGTACGCCGATCCGACCGGCCGCGCTCACGCCGTCGCCATCGCCCGGCACGAGGCTGAGGACCGCGCCGGTCAGCACGCCGATCCCACCGTCGGGGAACGGCGAGGTGCGGATCTTCGGGCCCGGCAGGTCGGCGAGGATCCCGAGATCGGGAACCGTCGCTCGAATCCGCTGGATGCGCTCGACGGCGTCGGCCGTCGAGCCGTGCGCGAGCGGCACTCTCGCGGCATCCATCCCTGCCGCGGCCATCGCCCGCATCGTGGCGGGGGCGTCCGACGCAGGCCCGATCGTCGCCACGATCTTCGTGCGACGTCTGAGGCCGGGTTGCCCGCGGCGCGAGATCGCTCCCTGGGTCACGGTCACAGCATGCCGCCTTCGCCTCATTGACCCGCGCACTCCGTTTCCCACCAATGAGCAACGCGGCCCATGGCCCCGAGCCCGCGCGTCACCCACACTCATGACGGGGGGGCACATCGACGAGGTCCGGCGCACGCGAGCCGGGCCTTCGTCGCGTGGAGCTCGGGCCTCGGCTGCCCGCGCCTCCTACCAACGGTGGGCGACGTCGACCACGAGACGGGACTGCGAGCCCGGACCGCGCAGGACGAACACACGGAAGGGAAGCCGGGCGCGCACGCCGAGGCCCACCGTCGTGTAGCCCTCGAACGAGCCTCCGTCGGCGACCTGGCGAAACGTGCGGAAGCGGCTCACCGACACGAGGTCGGCGGGATCGCGCGGGCTGAAGGTCGGGCGGCCGTCGAGGTCGTTGGTCGGCGCGTAGAGGACGATCTGCAGGAAGGCGCCGCCCCGCAGGGGCACGGGGTCGCCGACGGCCTCGGTCGTCACCCGCGACACGTACCGGACCGCGCCTCCCGCGATCACGCCGTCGTGGTCGAACACGAGGCGATCGAAGCAGGCGTGGCGGCCGGCGCGAACGCCCACGAGCGGGCTCGGGGGAAAGCCCGGACCGCGACCGATCTGCTTCTGCAGCGATCCCCAGCGCAGACCGCAGTACGGGCGGGTGGCGGCGTCGGCCGGCAGCGCCACCACGCCCAGCGCCAGCGCGATCGAAGCGATCGCACCCACCATCGTCCACAGCTGTCGCTCCATCGTCGCCTCTCCCTTGCCCCTGGTCGGGGCTCCGTCCTGTGTCGGCGATCAGATAGACGCCCGAGTCGGGCGCCCGGTTGACGCCCGCCGTCGCCGCGCTCCTCGACCCGGGGTCGAGGGAACGACTCCCGGGCTAAATAGGGTATTTTTACTTTTTACGCACTTCGGGCGGCTAGCACCTTCTGCGCCGTCCCCCTCGAGCGCTTGGGAGCCACGATGAACACGATCTCGTACCGGACCGCACGGAGAAGGGCCGCCGTCGGTGCCGCGCTGGCATGTTCGGCGGCGTGGCTGGTGGGTGCCGCTCCGGCGAGCGCGGCGACCGGCCCGGTTGCGCTCTGGCACATGGACGAGACCTCGGGCACCGTCATGCGCGACTCCGTCGGGAGCCATAGCGGCAGCCTGCACTCCGTGCAGCTCGGGCTGGCCGGCTACCTGGGCAAGGCCTACGGGTTCACCGGCTCGAGCTACGTCTCGGTGCCGTCGGCGAGCGACCTGAACCCCGGCAGCAGGAACCTCACGGTCACGATCCACCTCAAGGCGACGAGCGTTCCCGCGAAGCCGGACTGGGACCTGATCCGCAAGGGCAAGTACGACACCCCCGGCGGCGAGTGGAAGATGGAGTACCAGCCCACCGGACAGGCGTCGTGCGGCTTCAAGGGCACGACGAGCAGCTCGCTGACCAGGGGGCCCGCGTTGAACGACGGCAAGTGGCACACGGTCCAGTGCGTCAAGACCTCGTCGACGATCAAGCTGATCGTCGACGGCCAGACGTACTCGAAGACCGTGAGCGTCGGCGCGATCAGCAACACCGCCCCGGTCGTGATCGGCGCCCATCCCGGATCCGAGTTCTTCAAGGGCGCGTTGGACGAGGCGAGCATCCAGATCGACTAGGGGCGCGTTCCCACGCGTCGCGGCCGCCCCGGACGGTCGCGCCCGTGGGACCGAGGCTATGTGAATGCGGTCACATTTGTGCAACTAGAGCTAGCAGAGCCCCCGCGACCGGGTAACGTGGGTGGCACCTCACGAATGGGAGCGTGCGATATGCGCACCGAGCCTCTCGACCCGGATGTAGCCGGCGCTCGGCGAACACGCACCGGCCGTAGAGGGCCGGTGAGCGCTCCGGGCTCCGAGCTCTGGGGTGCCCAGCCGAGCCCGACCACCCGGGTGTCCCGGAGCTTCGCGTTCGTCGACCTGTGCGGGTTCACCGACTTCGTCGACCTCTACGGCGACGACGCCGCGGTCGCCGAGCTCCGGGTCCTGCGTGCCGGCGTGCGGGAGGCCGCGGGCGCCGCCGGCGTGCGCGTGGACAAGTGGCTCGGCGACGGCGTGATGCTCGTGGGCGTGGAGCCCGAGCCCCTGGTGACGGCCGTCATCGAGCTCCAGCTCCACCATGAGACGCGAGGCCGGCTGCCCCTTCGCGGCGGCATCGCCACGGGCGCGGTGATCCTCCTCGACGGCGACGATTACGTGGGCCGGGCCGTGAACCTGGCGGCCCGCCTCTGCGAACGCGCTCAGTCCGACCAGATCCTGGCCGCGGCCGACGACGGGTTCGCGCTCCCTCCTGGTGTCCACGCCACGTCGGCCACGTCGTTCCACGTCAAGGGCTTCGTCCGCCCGGTGGCCGTGGTCGCGCTGGTTCCGTTGCGCCCGGCATCCGCGCCCGTCGCCGCGACCGAATAGCCCCGACCAGACGCTCGATCGGGAGGGATTTCGATGTCGGCAGCAGACGAAGCAGTCGTCAGTCGCTTCTACGAGCAGATGTGCAACGAGCGGAAGAACGACATCGCGCCCGAGGTGTTCGCCGCCGGGCACAAGATGCATGATCCCCAGGTGCCGGCGGGCGACGGCCCCCGGGCGATGATCGATGTCGTCTCCGCCTACCAGCAGGGCGTCGACGGCCATTGGCAGATCGAGGAGATCTTCTCGACCGGCGATCGGGTGGTGGCGCGCTGGACGGGGAGCGGCACCCACGTCGGGGACATGAACGGCATCGCGCCCACCGGAAAAAAGGTGGAGGTCGACGCCATCAGCATCCACCGCGTCCAGGACGGCAAGATCGCCGAGACCTGGCAGGTCTGGGACACGCTCGGCTTCCTCCAGCAGCTCGGTGTCGTCCCGAAGCCCTGAGCGCCTGCATCGGCTGAGCAGCTAGCTCGTTAGCCCTCCGGCGGCAGGACCAGCGCGAGGATCCGCGCCGGGAGCTCGTCCGTGAGCGCCAGACCGTACAGCGCGTGGTGCCAAACGATGGCGGGTCCCGTCTCGGCGACCAGCTCGACGTCGGTGTCCGGCGGTAGCTCGCCCCGATGGACCGCGGCGGCGATGAGGCGGCGGGTGTGGGCGCGCTTCTCGCCGATCACCGAGCGGTCGAACTCGGCGGCGAGCTCGGGATGGAGCAGTCGCTCCGCGGCGAAGGTGACGAGCACAGCGCCGTCGGCACTGCGCAGATGTTGGACCATGGCCCGCAACATGCTCGCGAGATCGGACCGCAGGTCGCCGGTGTCGGGCAGGTGGTCGTTGAGGCAGGCGCCCACGCGCACCGCCTCGACGACGAGCTGCGCCTTGCTGGCATAACGGCGGTAGATGGTCGCCTTCCCGACTCCGGCACGCGCCGCGACGCCTTCGATGCTCACGCCGGCGTAACCCTCTTCGGCAAACGTCGCGAGGGTCGCGGCGAGGATGGCCTCGTCGCGCGACGGGTCGCGGCGCCGTCCGGCCCGCGGACGCCCGTCGGCACAGCCGATTTCCGGGTTGTCGATGTCGGCGCCGTTGATGTCGGAGGTACCGCCGGTGAGCGCCATCACGCCCCACCCACGCCCACCGGAACCCGGTCGGCGTCGGCAGTGACGGGCTCGCCGTCACGCGCACGCGCCGGCAGGAACAGCGCCACGCCGACCGCGGCGAGCAGGGTGACGCAGGCCGCGGTCACGCCGACGATGTGCAGACCGCTCACGAAGCTGGCGTTGGCGGCGCGAACGATCTGGGCCGCGAAGGGCCGGATGGGCCCGCCCTGGTGCGCGGCGCCGATGGCCTGGCCCACGTTGTCCTTCACCTGCGCGAACACCTCGGGCGGCACGCTCCCCGCGAGCTTGCGGGTGATCGCGCTCGTGAAGTGGCTGGCCATGATCGATCCGAAGACGGCCACGCCGACGGCTCCGCCCATCTGGCGGGTCGTGTCGTTCACCGCAGACCCCACACCGGCCTTGGCGCGCGGCAGTGAGCCCATGATGGAGTCGGTGCACGGCGCCATGACGTTCGCCATGCCCATGCCCATGAGCATGGTGATCAGGATCACGTGCAGCACACTGCTGTTCGGTTCGAAGGTCGTGAACAGCACGAGCGACGTCGTCACGAGCAACAGCCCGGCCGCCACCACGATCTTGTTGCCGAGCCTCTGCACCCACACGTTGGACAGTGGTGCGCAGATCATGATCACCGCCGCCTGCGGCAACAGCACCGCGCCCGCCCTCACCGTCGAGTAGCCGAGCACCGACTGCAAGAACTGGGTCATGAGGAACAGCGTGCCGAAGAGGGACAGGAACACGAGCGTGATCGCGCCGCTCGCGGCACTGAAGCGCGGGTTCTCGAAGAAGGCCATGTCGAGCATCGGGTGCTCGGAGTGGAGCTCCCAGGCGAAGAACGCGCCGAGCAGCACGGCACCGATCGCGAACCCGGCGAGGATCGGAGCCGAGCTCCAACCCTTCGATGGCGCTTCGATCACCGCCCACAGGAGCGAGCCGAGCGACACGACGGACAGCAGCGCGCCGACGGGGTCGAGGCGGCCGTGTGATGGGTCGCTCGACTCGGGGACGAGCAGGTAGCCGAGCACCAACCCGGTGATCACGATCGGGACGTTGACGATGAAGACCGAGCCCCACCAGAAGTGCTCGAGGAGGAACCCACCGCTGATCGGGCCCAGCCCGAGGCCGAGCGCGGACACGCCGGCCCAGATGCCGATGGCCTTGCCGCGCTCCGCGGGGTCGGTGAACACGTTCGTGATGATCGAGAGCGTCGACGGCATGATGAACGCGCCACCGATGCCCATGGTCGCCCGGGTGAGGATGAGGAAGCCGGCCGACGGAGCGAACGCCGACAGCGTCGAGCCGACACCGAACACCGCGAGGCCGATGGTGAGGCACCGGTACCGGCCGAAGCGGTCTCCGAGGCTCCCGGCCGTGAGGAGCAGGCCCGCGAACACGAGCGTGTAGGCGTCGACGATCCACTGCAGCTGGCTGGCCGTGGCGCCCAGGCCGCCCTGCGCCGTCGGGTGCGCCAGCGTGGGGATGGCGACGTTGAGGATCGTGTTGTCGAGGATGATCACGATCAGGCTGATGCAGAGCACCAGCAGGGTCAGCCACCGGCGTCGGTGGGCCACGGCCGGGTCTCGCAGCGCCTCTCGCATGGGGACGCTTGCTATCCGGTCTCGGATCGAAACGCAACCGTCTCGTATCTCAGCGGCCCCCGTCGCGGCCCTCCGGCCGGGTTCAGACCGAGATCGGGAGCCAGGTGCCGTGAAAGCCGAACGGCACCCGCTGCGGGAGCGCGACGCTGGTGTTCGCCGCGCTGGGCACAGGCGACACCTCTGGCGGTTGGTCTTGGCGGGGCTGTTCGCCGAGGCGAGGTGCAGCCTGGTCGGTGCGCCACCCAACGGTTGCGATAGGAGAGAGCCCGCCCGTCGCGCGGAGTTAGCCTCGTAACAGGGAGGTCGCGGTGGTCGATCGCATCACGGTGGGGACGCTCGACGAGTTGCAGCAGGCGGGATGCCTCACCGGGAAGGCCGGTGCGCAGCCGATCTGTGTCTTCTGGAGCGAGGGCGCGGCCTTCGCGCTCGACGATCGGTGTCCGCACATGGGCTTTCCGCTCCACCGTGGCACCGTCGAAAGCGGTCTGCTGACGTGCCACTGGCACAACGCCCGCTTCGACCTGAGCTCGGGGGGAACGCTCGACCCGTGGGCCGACGACGTCCGCGCCTATCCGGTCGAGGTCGACGACGGCAGGGTCACGGTCGTGGTCGAGCCCGATCGCGACCGCACCGGTCACCTCCTGCATCGGCTCGAGGAAGGACTCGAGCAGGGCATCACCCTCGTCATCGCCAAAGCCGTGCTCGGGCTGCTCGACGCGGGCGTGCCCGCGCGCGACATCGTGCGGTCCGGCGTCGACTTCGGCACCCGCTACCGCGCCGCGGGGTGGGGCGCGGGCCTCACCGTGCTCACCGCGATGGCCAACGTGCTCCCCCACCTGGAGCCGGCCGACCAGGGCCTCGCGCTGGTGCAGGGGCTCGCGTTCGTCTCGCGCGACACTCGCGGCCGACCGCCCCGGTTCCCGTTGCTGCCGCTCGGCGGCGCGCTTCCCGCCGACCGGCTGGACGCGTGGTACCGACGCTTCGTCGAGACCCGGTCGGGCGACGCGGCCGAGCGCACCCTGGCTTCGGCCATCCTCGGCGTCGACGCCCTCGTCGTTGCGAACGTCATGTTCTCAGCAGTCACCGACCACGTCTTCATCGACGGTGGCCACACCCTCGACTTCACCAACAAGGCCTTCGAGGTGCTCGATCATCTCGGTTGGGACATGGCCCCGGACGTGCTGCCGACGCTGGTCGCGCAAACCGCCGCGGCGACCCGTAGCGAGGAGCAGGGCGCGTGGCGGTACCCGCATGATCTCGCCGGCATGATCAGGCGGGCGACCGCCGCGCTGGACGACCGATCGGCCGCGGGGGCTCGGAACGTCACCTTCGACCACGACCGCGGCGTCGCCGAGCTGGCCTGGGCGATCCTGGCCGAGGACCCGGCCGAGATCGTCGCCGCCATCGACGACGCGGTCTCGGCCGGCGCCGAACCGGAGGAGCTCGGCCGCGCGGTCGCGTACGCCGCCGCATTGAGGATCACGCGCTTCCACACGCAGAACGACCACGGCGACTGGGACGAGGTGCACCACGCCTTCACGGCCGCGAACGCGCTGCACCAGGCGATCGTGCGCGCGCCGACGGCGGGGCTGCTGCGCGCCGTCTACCACGGCGCCCTTCGCATCTACGTCGACCGCTTCCTGAACGTCCCCGCCGCCCGGCTGCCCGCTGACTCCCCGGGGGAAGCCGACAGCCCCACCGACGACCCCACGGACAACCTTGCCGCCCTCCAGCCCTGTTGGGACCGGGAAGGGAGGGTCGACGAAGCGGGCACGATCGTCTACCGCCACCTCGCACGCGGTGGCGACCCTGCCGCGGCCATCGCCGCGCTGGGGCGCGCGCTGCTGACGGAGGACGCCGAGTTCCACTGGTTCCAGACCTACGAGGCTGCGGTGCGCCAGTTCCACGCGTGGCCGCCCGGGTCGCAGGAGGGCTCGCTGATCCTCGCCGGGATGGCGCGGTTCCTTGCCGCGCACACGCCGACCCGGCGGGAGCTGTCCCAGGTGGTGCGCATCGCCACCCGCCTGCGGCGGGGAGAGGCTCTCTTCGAGGAGGCGTAGCGGGCGTGCCTCGTGAGACGGGCTTTCCGCGCTCCGATGTCGAGAACGACTTCCTGCGCGTCCGCCGACGTCAGGTGCTGGCGCGGCTGGCGCAGCGGCTGCGACGCGGGCCCGACGACGTCAACCTCATCCTTCCGTTCAGCGACGTGGTTGGCGCGCTCGGCGTCGAGGGCGAACGCGCCCTGGGCCTCAAGACCATCAGGCTGAGCACGGTCGTCGGCACGGTCGACTCCCGCCGCGACTTTGACCGCCGGTTCCGGCCGACGTCAGCTCGCGTCCGCGAACGGTGGGAGCGGCTCGCGCTCGCGCAACGGCGGGGCGCGCCGATCCCTCCCATCGACGTCTACCGGGTGGGTGAGCTGCACTTCGTGCGCGATGGTCACCACCGCGTGTCGATCGCGCTGGCGACCGGCCAGACCACGATCGACGCCTACGTCACGGAGGTGCGCACGACGCTGCCCGCCAAAGGCATACGCGGGCGCGGCGACCTCCTGTTCAAGAGCTACGAGCGGATGTTCCTGTCGCGCGTCCCGCTGTCCGCGCAGGCGCAGGCCAAGATCACGGTCTCCGACCCCTGGTCGTACGCGGAGCTGGGCGAGGCGGTCGAGGCCTGGGGGTTCCGGTGCATGCAGCACGAGCAGCGCTTCTTCGATCGCGCCGAGATCGCACGACGTTGGTATGCCGAGGAGTACACGCCGGTGGTCCGCATGTTGCGCGAAGCCGAGCTGCTGGGCGCGAGCAGCGAGGCGGAGGCGTACCTACGGGTCACCCGGGAGCGGTACCGGCTCATCCGCACGCACGACTGGAGTGACGACGTCATCCGCAGGCTGCGCGAGCAGAGCCGTTGAGATGCAGGGCAATTGAGAAGCAGAGCTGTTCCTAGATCGGCGACGTCGCGGCGGTCGTGGTCCCGCGTTCGGGTCGCCGGGTGAGGTTCTCACCGGTGCTCGGGTCGAAGACGTGGATCGCACGCGTGTCCGCCCACATCTTGGCGTTCTCGCCCTCGCGGATCCTCGTCTCGGCGTCGAGGCGGGCAACAATCTGGTCGGTGTCGGAGCCGGTGTCGGCCCGACCCGAGTCGCGGGCCAGCTCCTCGAGCTCCGCGCTCTGCGCGGGCCCACCCTCGAGGGTGAAGTACGCGAAGACGTCGGACCCCATCGACTCGAGCACGTCGACGGACACCGAGAAGGTGACGCCGTGCACCTGGACGTCGGCGGGCACGAGCGCGGCGTCCTCGAAGCTCTCCGGGCGCACGCCGAGGATCACGTCGCGGTCCCCCGCGCGCTGCTCGAGCGCCCGCCGCATCTCGTCGCCCAGCTCGATGTCGCCGAGCTTGGTGCGCAGCTTGCCCTGCTCGAGCCTCGCGGGCATGAAGTTCATGGCCGGAGAGCCGATGAAGCCGGCGACGAAGAGGTTGGCGGGATCGTTGTACAGCTCCTGCGGCGGCCCCACCTGCTGGAGAACCCCGCTGCGCATGACCGCCACCCGATCGCCGAGGGTCATGGCCTCCGTCTGGTCGTGGGTGACGTAGACGGTCGTGGTGGCCAGCCGCTTCTGCAGGCGTGACACCTCGGTCCGCATCTGCACGCGCAGCTTGGCGTCGAGGTTCGACAGCGGCTCGTCCATGAGGAACGCCTGCGGGTCGCGCACGATGGCCCGGCCCATCGCCACGCGCTGACGCTGACCACCGGAGAGGTTGGCCGGCTTGCGGTCGAGGTGCTGGGTGAGGTCGAGGACGCGAGCGGCCTCGTCGACCTTCTGGTCGATGACGGCCTGTGGCGTCTTGGCCAGCTTGAGCGCGAACGCCATGTTCTCCCGCACCGTCATGTGCGGGTAGAGGGCGTAGCTCTGGAAGACCATGGCGATGTCGCGGTCCTTCGGCGCGATGTTGTTGACGAGCTTCCCACCGATGCGGAGCTCTCCCTCGGAGATGTCCTCCAGGCCGGCGATCATGTTCAGCGTCGTGGACTTCCCGCAGCCGGACGGCCCGACGAGGATGACGAACTCCCCGTCCGCGATCTCGAGGTCGACCTTGTCGACCGCGAGCGCCCCATCGGGATAACGCTTGGTCACCTTCTCCAAGACGATGTCGGCCACAGCAGCGCCCCTTCTTTCTTTGTTTGAGAGTCCGGCTAACCCTTCACCGCACCCGACGTGAGCCCGGCGACGATGCGTCGTTGGAAGAACAGCACGAAGACGATGATCGGGATGGTGATGACCACGGCGGCCGCCGCGATCGACCCGGTCGGCGCGGTGAACTGCGAGCTGCCGCTGAAGAAACCGATGGCGGCCGGCACGGTGCGGGCCCGCGTGGTCGAGGTCAGCGAGATGGCGAAGAGGAAGTCGTTCCAGCAGAGGATGAACACCAGGATGGCAGTGGTGAACATGCCGGGCGCGGCCAGCGGCGCGATCACCTTGGTGAAGGCCTGGAACGGCGTGGCGCCGTCCATCTTCGCGGCCTTTTCCAGCTCCCAGGGGATCTCACGGAAGAACGCCGACAACGTGTAGATGGCGAGCGGCAACCCGAAGGTGATGTAGGGGATGATGAGACCGGGCCAGGTGTTGAACAGCCGCAGCGTCCGCTCGATGTTGAACAACGGCGTGACGAGCGAGATCGCCGGGAACATCGCGATGAGCAGCGACATGCCGATGAGCGCGCTCTTGCCGGGAAAGTCCAGCCGGGCGACCGCGTATGCGGCCATCGAGGCGAACACGACCGCGATGAACGTCGAGATGAGCGCGATGCCGATCGAGTTGACGAGCGCCCGGGTGAACTCGGATGTGCGGAAGATGCCCCGGTAGTTCTCGAACGTCCACCGCTTGGGCCAGAACGTCGCGCTGGTGATCGTCGCCGGGTCCTTGAACGACAGCGAGACGATCCACAGGAGCGGAATGAGCGCCAACACGATGATGAGGGCGTTCGCCGACCCCCAACCCACTCGCTGCTTGGCCGTGGCTGCCATCGGCCCTCAGCTCCTCCCCGGCGCCGCGGCGCCGAATCCCTTGATGAACAGGAAAGCGATGATCGCGACGGAGATGAAGATGAGCACCGAGATCGCCGACCCGATGCCGAGGTTGAGGGCGGAGAAGAGGTTGTCGTAGCCGAGGATCGACACCGAGCCGGTGTTGTGGCCGCCGCTCGTCAGCACGAAGATGTTGTCGAAGATCCGGAAGGCGTCGAGGGTCCTGAAGAGCAGCGCGACGAGGATCGCCGGCTTCATGAGGGGGAGGGTGACGCGAACAAACCGCTGCCAGGCGGTCGCGCCGTCGACCTTCGCCGCCTTCTGCAGGTCCTCCGGCACGAGCGCGAGGCCGGCCATGAGCAGCAGCGCCATGAACGGCGTCGTCTTCCACACCTCGGCCAGGATGATGACGGCGATGGCCTGTAGCTGATGGGTGAGCGGCGCGCTCTCGCTGAACAGGGCGGACAGGTAGCCGGTGCTCGGCGTCCACGCGTACTGCCAGCTGAACGCGGCGACGACTGTGACGATCCCGTAGGGGATGAGGATCGAGGTGCGGACGGTGCCCCGACCGAAGATCGTGCGGTGCATCACGACCGCGAGGGCCATCCCGAGGACGAGCTCGATGGCGACCGAGATCAGGGTGATGACCAACGTGACGACGAACGCGTCCCACCAGTACGGCGAGGACAGCACGGCCGCGTAATTCGACAGCCCGATGAACTTGGCCTGCGACGGAAAGCGCAGGTCGTAGCGCTGCAATGACAGGTAGATCGCGTAGACGATCGGATAGCCGGTGACGGCGACCATGATCGTGAACGCCGGCGCACACAGGAGCCACCCCAGGCGCCGCTCGGCTCGGGCTCCCTCTGAGAGCTGGGTGTGGGCGCCGACACTCACGGGATGAGCCCCTTCGACACGAGCGCGTCCTTCAGCTGGCTGGCCATCTTCTTCTCCGTGCTCTGCGGTTTGATGCTGGCGGGCGGCGACACCGCGTGCGAGATGACGATCGAGAGGTTCTGGTACGCGGGCGTCAGCGGTCGCACCGCGGCAGTGGCGAGCGAAGCCTGGATGTCCTTGCGGAACGGGTAGTCCGCCTGCAGCGAGGGGTCGTCGTACAGGTCGGAGATCGACGGCGGGACACCGCCCTTGACCGCGCCGACCTTCTGATTCGCGCGGTTCCGGAGGCAGAGCGCCGCCTGAAAGGCTTCGTCCGGGTGGCTCGAGTACTTGCTGACCGCCAGGTTGATGCCGCCGATGGTGACGTGAGCGGGTTGTCCGGCGATGACCGCCGGATACGGCGCCCACCTGAAGTTCTTGAACAGGCGCGGCTGGTTCGATTTCATCGACGGGTACACGAACGGGTAGTTGAGCTCGAAGGCGGCCGTCCCGCTCTCCATTGCCAACCGGTTGTCGTTCTCCATTTGGACGGACAACGACGGGTCCGCGGCCTGCGAGGTGGCCAGGCGCTGCATGACCGTCAGCGCCTTGACGGCCGGCGGGCCGAGCGAGGCGCGCTTGCCGTCCGCGGTGAGCACGCTCCCGCCCGCGCTCGCGAGCAGCGTGTTGAACCACACGGTGATGCCTTCGTACTGGTTGCCCTGTATCTCGATGTAGTGCGGCTTGCCCTGCTTGGCGAGGGCGATCGACATGTCGATCATCTCGTCCCATGTCGCCGGTGGCGTCGGCACCAGGTCGGAGCGGTACCACAGCAGCTGCGTGTTGCTGTTGTACGGGGCGCCGTAGAGCTTGCCCTTGTAGCTCGCCGTCTCGAGGGGGCCCTTGAGCGTGCCCTCCATCGCCTGCGCCTTGTTGGCGCCCGTCCATTCCCGGATCCAGCCCGCCCCGGCGAACTCGGGCGCCCACGTCACGTCGAGGCCGAGCACGTCCATCGCGCTATCCCGCGCCGCCAGCCGCCGAACCATCTGCTGGCGCTGACCGTCGGCGCCGGTGGGGAGCTTCTGGTACTTGATGACGTAGCGGCCGCCGCTGCTCTTGGTGCAGGTGTCCACCGCCTGCTGCACCGCCCCGGAGTTGTCGGGATAGATGTAGAAGTTGATGGTCGGCCGCGTGCCTGCGCCGGCCTCGCCTCCGCACGCAGCGAGCAGTTGCCCCCCCAGCAGCAGCGCGGCCAACAGGGCGGCACCGCGAGCGCCGGGCTGCTCGTCCCGTCCGGTGGGCATCGCAGCCGTGCGCATGAGCCCTCCTCCCCGAGAGCCAAGAGCGTTGCCTTCTTCCCCCCACAAGGGCCGGAACCAATCATCGGGGGCGGAACGGGGATCATCAAGAGTCAATCAGACCGATCGCGAGTCCGGCACAGCCGGTTCTCAGCGCCCGTTCAAGTTACGGCTGCGAGACTGTCCCGCGTGTTCGACACCGACGGCAGACGCGCCCTCCTTGCGGCGGCGACGGTCGCCGCGCTCTGCTCGGGGGCGCTCGCGGCGTGCAGCGGCGACAAGGCCGCGAAGAAGCCGGCATCCGCCCCCGCGTCCGGGCTCGACTCACGGTCCACGTCCGTACCGACCACATCCGCTCCGACGACCGCGGTCGATCCCGGGCGCGGGTCGGGGGTGAAGAGCACGAACAAGTGGTTCCCGCTCACACCCGGGCACCAGTTGGTCAGCCAGGGATTCGTGAACCGCGGCCACCGGCGGCTTCCGCATCGCCGCGTCTACACCGTCACCGACGTCGTCAAGGAGATCGACGGGACACGCGCGGTGCTCGTCCTCGACCAGGACTTCGACGGCGGGGAGGTCGCGGAGCAGGCCATCGACTACGTGGCCGAGGACGCGCGGGGGAACGTGCTGTATCTCGGCTCGTACACCGAGAGCTACGAAGGCGGCCAGTTCGTGAACGCCACCGACGCCTGGCTGACCGGCGTGAACGGGGGCGCGAAGGGGATCCTGATGCCGGCGAACCCGACGACGGGGACGCCGAGCTTCACCGAGGCGAAGGTGCCGGGGGAGGGCACCGCCACCGCCGAGGTCGTGAAGACCGGTCAGCGGACGTGCGTTCCCTTCACGTGCTACACCGACGTGCTCGTCATCCGGGAGGGCTCGGAGAACAAGTACTTCGCGCCGGGCGTCGGTGGTATCAAGACCGAGCCCCGCTCGGGCGATGAGCAGGAGACCGAGGAGCTGATCAACGTGACGGAGCTCAGTCCGCAGGGCCTGGCCGAGATCAGCGCCGAGGCCCTGAGGATCGACCGGCACGCGGGAACCGAGGCGAAGGACGTTTTCGGCGGCTCCGCGGCCGCGACGCGGTCGACCTGAGCGTTCGAGCCCCGACGGTGGTGGCCCTGGTGCGGGTGGACGAGGTCTCGAAGACCTATCGAGAGGGCCCGGCCGTCACGCGTGTGCTCCACGGCGCGAGCCTGGAGCTCGCGCGGGGCGAGACGACGAGCCTCGTCGGCGCGTCGGGCAGCGGGAAGTCGACGCTGCTCGGCCTGATCGCGGGCCTGATGGTCCCCGAATCGGGTCGCGTCGTCTTCGACGGGCAGGACATCACCGAGCTCGACGACACCGATCGCGCCCGGCTCCGCGCCGGGCGCATCGGGATCATGCTCCAGAGCGACAACCTGATCCCCTTCCTCACCGCGGCGGAGAACGTGGAGCTCGCGGTCGAGCTCGGAGGCGGCGGGCGGGCCGGGGCCCGGGCGAGGGACGTCCTGTCGGAGCTCGGCCTCGCCGACCGGCTCCACCATCTGCCGCGCCGCCTGTCGGGCGGCGAGGCGCAGCGCGTCTCCGTGGCGGTGGCCCTCGCGAACGATCCGGACCTGCTTCTCGCGGACGAGGTGACCGGCGAGCTCGACTCTGCGAACGCGGAGCAGGTCATGGAGGTCATCTCTCACGCGTCGCGGGATCGGGGCCTGACCGTGTTGTTCGTGACCCACAGCCGCGACCTGGCCGCCCGCGCCGCCCACCGGTTGCGTCTCGAGAACGGCTGTGTCTCTTGAGCGGCTGTGTCTCTTGAACGGCTGTGGCTCTTGAACGGCTGTGTCTCTTGACGAGTCACGTCGGGCCCGTGTGACGCGCGCCCTAGGACTCACCCTCGATGCGGTCGTCAAGCACTACACGACGCCCGCCGGTGTCGTCCGCGCGGTCGACGGGATCTGGCTCGACGTGGAGGCCGGCACCAGCCTCGCCATCACCGGTCCGAGTGGTTGCGGGAAGTCGACCCTGCTCGGCCTGATCGGTGGCCTCGAGCCTCCGACCGCCGGCCGCGTGCTGATCGGCGGACAGGAGGTCTCGCGCATGCCGGGTGACCAGCGGGCCCGCCTGCGCCGGGCCGAGCTCGGGCTCGTCTTCCAATCCGACAACCTGCTGCCCTTCCTCACCGCGGTCGAGAACGTCGGCCTACAGCTCGCCCTGCACGGCTCCGATCCCGAGGGGTACGCGCGCGGCCTCGAGCTGCTCGCCGAGCTGGGCCTCGGGGACGAGCGCGACAAGCTCCCCGACCAGCTCTCCGGCGGACAGCGTCAGCGGGTCGCGGTCGCGCGTGCCCTCGTCCACCGGCCGCGCCTGATCCTCGCGGACGAGCCCACGGGTGAGCTGGACGAGGTCAACTCCGGGGCCGTTCTCGATCTTCTGCTGGGCGCACAGCGTGGAGCCGGGACGACGTTGGTCGTCGTCACCCACGACGCCGCGGTGGCCCGGCGGCTCGACCGGACCCTCATCCTTCGTGACGGCCGGTTCGTCGAGTAGATGCTCCGCTACGTCTGGCGCGAGCTGGTTCGCAACCCGCGGCGCACGCTTGCGTCGCTGGTGGGCGTCGCGCTCGGCGTCGGGCTCTTCTCCGGCGTCCTCTTCTTCGTCGACGGCTCGAGCGCGACGATGACCGCGCGGGCGATCTCCCCCCTCGCCCTCGACATGCAGGTGGTGCTCACCTCCCCGCTCGGTCGGGGCCTCCGGTTCGAGGAGCGCGTGTCCGCGCCGGGCGCGCTCCGTCCGGGGCAGGACGTCACGTTCACGCTCACCGTCGTCAACGATGGCGCCGAACCTGCGAACGACGTCGTCGTGAACGACGAGCCGCCGCCGCCTCTCTCCTACGTGCACGACACGACGACGTCGAACGACGCGGCGCTTCCCGACCGGTCCGGGCAGATCCCCCTGGCCCAGGGTCTGGCACGCTCCGGTCTGAACGTCGGAACGCTCCTCCCCCAGCAGCGGATCACGCTCACCTACGTCGCCCGAGCGACGCGGAGCGTGAGCCGGGTCGGCGCGCTCGCCCTGCGAGGCAGGGTCTCGAGCCGCGAGAACGTGGTGCCCATCCCGCCCAACGCCCCCGCGCAACTGACGCTGGAGCAACTCCGCGCCCGCGTTGCCCGGATCCCGGGCGTCGCCGCGGCCGACGCGCTGTCGTTCGTCGACCTCCCGCCCGGCTCGCTTCGTGCCGGCGGCGCAACTGCCGGCGATGCCGTGCGGGTCTTCGGCTTCGACGCGCGTTACCAGGCCCACCATCCCTCGATCCGGGTAGCCGTCGGGTCCTTCGCGCCGGGAGCCGCGCTGTTGAGCGCGGAGGCCTCCCGCGCGCTCGCCGCCCCGCCCGGCGCGACAGTCGGGTTGAGCGTCCCCGGCGATCCCGACCCGCTCGCGCTGCCCGTCAGCGGTGTCGTCGACCTGGCCCGGGCGAACCCGCTCTTCTCCAGCCGCAAGTCGAGCAAGCTCGAGGACTTCCTCTACGTCCCCGACGCGATCATCGTCAGCCCTTCGACGTTCCGGAGCCGGGTCGTCCCCGCCTTCCGGGCCGCGAGCGCGGCGCGCGGGAGCCTGGTGAGGAACGTCCCGGTGTCGGAGGTCGACGTGCTCGTCGACCGGTCGCGCCTCCACGCCGACCCCGCGCGTGCCTTGGCACAGACCAAGTCGATCGCCCGGTCCGTCGGTCGCCTCGCCCCGGGGCAGCAGTACCTCATCGACAACATCTCGAACACGCTGGAGGTGGCACGGGACGACGCAGTGGTGGGCAAGCGGATGTTCGTCTTCCTGGGGCTGCCCGGCGTCGTCCTCGCCGCGTTCCTCGCCGCGTACGCCGGCAGCATCCTCGCGAGCACCCAGCGGCGCGAGCAGGCGAACCTGCGCGTCCGTGGCGCGCACCGTGGTCACCTGCTGCGCATGCTCGCCTATCGGACGGTTGCGTTCGCCAGCGTCGGGTCGGTCATCGGGGCGGGGCTCGGCTTCGTGTCGGTGATGGCGATCCTCGGCCGGGGCCCGTTGACCGAAGCATCCGGCACCGACCTCGCGGCGTCCGGGCTCGTCGCCGTCGCCACCGGGATGATCACCACCGCGATCGCGTTGTACGTCCCCGGTCGTCGATCGCTTCGGCGCGACGTCATCACACAGCGCCGGGAGATTACGGCCGATCCCGCGCCGGCCTGGCGGCGTTGGCGGCTCGACCTCCTCCTCTTGGCGGCGGCCGGCATCGCGGAAGGCATCGCGCTGCGCTCCGGAGCCTTCGACGCTCCCACCTCGTCGGTCTCAGCGGGCGAGCCCGCGTCACTGCCGTCGCGTCTCCTGCTCGCGCCGATCGTCGCCTGGCTGGGGGGGACGCTGCTCTCGGTTCGCGTGGTCCAGGCGATCGCGTCGCGGCTCCCGGTGCCCGCACCTCCCCGCTTCGGTCCGTTGATCCGCGGGATCCTGACGCGCGGCCTGCGCAGGCGGACCTGGACGCTAACCACCGGCGTCGTCGGGGTGAGTCTGGTCGTCGCCTTCGGCATGAGCATCGCGATGTTCGCCGCCGGCTACGACGACGCGAAGGTCGCCGACTCCAGGTTCGTCGTCGGCTCCGATCTTCGCGTCACGCCGAGCGTCCTCAGCCCTCGGGATCACCCGGCGAGCTTCGCGTCCGAGCTGCGGGTCGCGGGCGTGTCCGCGGTGACGCCGCTGGTGTTCAAGCTCGAGAACTCGGTGCTGTTCGGCCGTTTCAACCAGGATCGCAAGGACATGGCGGCGATTGACCCCGCGAGCTTCGGGCGGGTTGCCGCGCTCTCCGACTCGTTCTTCGTCGACCAGTCGGCCACGGCCGCGATGGCCGCGCTCCGGGCAGATCGCGAGGGTCTGCTCGTCGACTCGCAGACGGCCGACGAGCTGTCGGTCGCGCCAGGAGACCGCGTCGAGGTGCTTCTCGCCCGGGGGACGAAGAACCAGACGCTGCGGAAGTTCCATGTCGTCGGGCGCTTCGACCGCTTCCCCGGGTTCCCACAGGGCACGAACCTCGTCGCCAACCTCGCGTACTACCGGGCGGCGACGACCTCGACCCGCGCCGACTTCTTCCTCGCCCGTACCGCGGATCACAGCCACGCGGGCCTGGCGCGGGCGGTCGCGGCGCTGCAGTCGGGCCCGGGCAAGGGCGACCCCATCACCGTCGAGTCCACCGCGACTGCGCTGGACAAGGACCAGTCGAGCCTGACGGCCCTCAACGTGCACGGCCTGGTCGACCTCGATTCGCTCTACACGCTGCTCATGAGCGCGGCGTGCATGACGACGTTCGTGTTCGGGCTGATGCTGCAGCGCCGCCGGGAGTACGTCACCCTGCTCGCGCAGGGCATGGAAGCCCGGCAGCTGCGGGCGCTCGTGCTCGGAGAGGCGGCGCTCGTCGCGCTCTGCGGGCTGGCGACGGGCGTGCTCGTCGGCACCGTCATGGCCCACCTGCTCGTGCACGTCCTGCGGCCGCTCTTCTTCCTCGACCCGCACGTGACGTTCGCGACCGTCACGACCGCGCGAGTCGCGCGGCTGGTCGTCCTGCCGCCGGCGGCGGCGCTGGCGGCCGCGCTCGCCGCCACCGGCATGCTGAACCGGATGCGACCGACGGAGTTGTTGCGCGAGCTGTAGCCGTTGCGCGCCCACGCCTCGGGCCCTACGCGCGGTAAGGCGGAGCCACACCCCATCCCCACCGCGGCACGGGCGCATGTTCGACCACGTCGGCATCCGGCCCGGAGTTGTGCAGGGCGAGCCGTGTGCCCCACTCGACGTAGGCGACGAACGCGGACCGAAACTCGGGGTCGTCCGGCAACCCCGCGTCATCGGCGGCCAGGCTCATCAGCGAGGCGAAGCGGAACCGCTGCTCGCCGGTGATGCGCAGCCCGCGGTGCCTGCCGAGCATCCGCTCGTAGCCGCCCAGCTCCTCGGTGTAGGTGGGCGGCCCGCCGAAGACCTCGCACCACCACGCCGTGACGTTGCTGCGGTGCTCCTCCCCCACCCCTCCCGGAAACAACGCCGAGAGCAGCTCGTCGGCCTCGACGCGGTCGTAGAACGCGTCGATCAAGCGCCGGAACGCGTCCCTCCCACTGGCCCACTCGTACAACGTCGGCGGCGACCCTCGGGCGTCTGACATGGGAAGTCCGAAGCTACCGGAACCCTCGACTCGGTTCTCGCGATCGATCAACGTCGGCCCGCACGTCGTGTGCATCACCCGACGAGCCTCTCGATGCGCGCGATCGCGGCGTCACAGATGCGCGCCTGTCGTTCCGCGACCGTGCCCGTGTCGTCGGGTGGTCGCAGTGCCCGCCCCGGTCGCGGCGGTGGTCGCGGGTCGACGTCGCTGCCGTCGGGCTTGAGCCAGCGCCAGTGCCCGGGGCCGCCCTCCAGCCGGTAGCTTGGTGACGCGCGTCGCGCTCCAGGGCTCGACGTGGTCGATCTCGAGCCCCACCCGCACGTGACAGCCCGGCACCACACACTTGGGGTCGCGCACCTCCAGCGCGCTGCGCTGGTGGGCGGTGGGCCGCCGCCCCAAGTGCGCCACCGTGGAGACATCCACCCCGTCGCTCACGACGGCGGTCACGGAGGCGTCGTCCAGCATCGAGCGCACGACCTTCACCGGCACCGGGCGCACGCACGCCACCTCGCAACGCTCACCCGGTTCTGCCGTTCCTCGCACGAGCGCGGCGTGGTCGATCACCACGTGCACCGTGTTGCGCGGCCCTGCCCCGCCGCGCCCGGGTCCGTCATCCGCCCGGTAGGTGTCGAAGCCCTCCCGCCGGCCCTCGGCCCGGGCCTCACGGAACGCCTCGGCCTCGAAGGGCTCGAGCGCGACCAACAGCTCGGCCAGCACCTCGGGGGTGAAGCGCCCGTCGAGGCGCCCCGCGCCGTCGGGGTCGTTCCAATGACGCAACGAGCGCGAGGCGTGGATGGCGCGGTGGCGGGCCAGCTCGTCGGGCGCGGCGGCGGCCTTGACCCGCCGGCACGTGTCCTTCAGGCCGGCCACACCGTCGTTCCGCGCCACGTCCACCAGCTCGGCTCCGGCGTCCGCGTCGGACCCGGCGGCCG
>VAWU01000016.1 GCA_005888325.1 Actinomycetota bacterium | reverse complement strand
TGGCGGGGCGTTCGGCGTGCTCAAGGGGGTGGTCCGAGGTGTCGAGAGTCCCCTGGACAAAACGACACCGGGCACATCCCGGTGACACATCGCTCTCTGCCAAGCCCCCGCAAGAGGAGTGTGCACAAGCAACGTCGACACCTGAAAGGTTGTGATCCATGCACCTCTCTGGTACTGCCAAGCGCGCGATCGCGGTAGTGATCGTTCTGCAGGCCGGCCTCCTCACCACCGTCTTGGGCGCCGGGGGAGCCGATGCCACAGCCGGCTGCGAAGGGGTCACCGGCCATCTCGTCGACAACAGCACGACCGTCACCGCCGTGTTCCACGTGCCATCGACCTGCGCCGAGGTCTCGGTGCTCAGCTGGCTTGCGCCAGACGCCAACGGCGGA
>VAWU01000015.1 GCA_005888325.1 Actinomycetota bacterium | reverse complement strand
TCCCACGAGATCGTGGCCGGGCGCTACGTCCAGCACCTGACCCTGAACGCCACGTGCCTCGTCACCGTGGTGAGCTTCAAGGCCACCCGGCCGAACTGGCCCAACAACGGTCCCCAGGTGCTCTTCGACCGCTGGCGAGGGACGCTCGGCCCCGGAGCGCACACCGAGAGCGTGGCCCTGCCCGCATGCTTCTTCCAGGCCGACCTCGCCTTCTTCCAGGCCGACCTGGTCGTGAACCACCGGGTCCTCGACACCGCGACCGGAGGGACCGGTCCCTGTGCCACGACCAGCCCGAGGGCTCCGCGCTCGGTGGCGCCTCCGGCCGTACCGACCCCGACCACAACCCCGGCCCCGCCCGTCACCGCCCCCGCGATCGCGCCCGCGACTGTGCGACCGCGACCCGCCGCGCCACAGGTCGCCCCGACCGCAGCGGCGCCGTTGAGCGTCGCGGTCCCGGTCCAACCGTCCACCACACCCACCACCACGCCGGTGGCGGTGCTCGGTCTGGTGCTCACCCCGCCCGCGGGGGCGGCGGTGCCGCTTCCCAAGACCGGCGGCCAGCAGGCGGGGATGGCGGGCGTCGGGCTCATCGGGATCGTCGCCGGCTTCGGCCTGCTCGCCGCGGGTCGCCGGCGCAGGCGCTCGCGTCTCGACGGCCTGCAGGAGTAGTCCGCCCGTGAAAGCCACCGGTGGTGACGAGCCACCGGTGGCGAAGGGCCACTGTCAGCGAGCCGGCCCCGCAGATGGGGCGCCTCAATTGCGCTGTTGCGCGAGTCCGGAGGGTGGACCACATTGCTCAGAACTGGGAGGCGGTCGATGCCGGCGAGAGAAGCGTTGCTGTCCCGCACGTTCGTTCAGCTGGCCGACACGCTCGTCGACGAGTTCGACATCATCGACCTCTTGACGGTCCTCACCGACCGCTGCGTCGAGCTGCTGGGCGCCGCCGCGGCGGGGATCCTGCTCGCCGACCACGAAGGCGGCCTGCACGTGATGGCCGCCTCCAGCGAGCAGGTTCGCCTGCTCGAGCTGTTCCAGCTCCAGAACCACGAGGGACCGTGCCTGGACTGCTTCTCGACCGGCCACGCCGCCGTCAACCAGGACCTGGCGCTGAGCCAGCAGTGGCCACGGTTCGCGCCCATGGCGCTTGCCGCCGGGTTCTGCGCCGTGCACGCGCTGCCGATGCGGCTGCGCGACAACGTCATCGGTGCCCTCAACGTCTTCATGGGCGACCGGCTCGTCGTCACCGACGACGACCTCCTGATCGCGCAGGCGCTGGCCGACGCCTCGACCATCGCCATCCTGCAGGACCAGGCCGTTCGGGAGGCGCAGGTCGTGGCCAACCAGTTGAACGGCGCGTTGACCAGCCGGATCGCCATCGAGCAGGCCAAGGGGATCCTCGCGGAGCGGGCCGAGATCGACATGCAGGAGGCGTTCTCCCGCCTGCGCCGCTACGCCCGCGACCACAACCGCCAGCTGAGCCTGGTGGCGACCGAGTTGATCAACGGGACGCTGCCGGGCGCGGCCATCGCCAACCTCAGCCGCCACGACCAGCGCGAGCTGACGAAGTAGGTTCCGACCGCGGTATGCGGTCGCGCCACCACCTCGTGGTGTATTCTGGCCCACGACGCGGTGATCCCGCGGTGAAAGGACTCTGCTCCGGTCCCCGGCAGGCTCCGTAGCGTTGCCCCGGTCCCTGGTGGCGCGGCGAGATGGCGCTCTACAACGGAGTCCGGACCATGTTCCTCCTGCCCGCCGCACTGGTCGTGGCCCCCCTGGTGGTCGTCGTCGGCGTCGCGCGGTGGCTGCGCCGGCACCTGGAGGACGGGACGCCGCCGCGCTGGGCCCGGCTGCTCGGGGTCGAGCGGCCCGGTCTCATCCGCCTCCTCGCCGTGTTCGACGGCCTCCGCGTCATCTCCCTCGTCGCCATCCCTGCGGTTGCCCTGCTCTTCATCGCCACCGTCGACCTCACCGTCTCGCGCCTGTCGGTCGGGCAGGAGGGGAAGCGAGGATCGCGCTCGAGTCAGGTGCTCGGGCTGCCCCTGACGGGCGGGACGACGACGTTGCCCGACGCCGCGACAGCAGCACCCGTGACGTCGCCCGACAACACGTCGTCGCCCGGCGCGCCGACGCCGACGCGGCCGTGCCGGAACAGCACCGATCCCGGCTGCGGGCCCTTCCGATGGGATCCCCCGCCCGCGCCGAACCAGCCGCTGGTGATTCAGATCGATGACAGCCCGAGCACGCCGCAGGTCGGCGAGCGGGTGACGGTGACCGTGCACGCCGCGGAGGCCGACTCACAGATCGACAGCGTGACCGTGAGCTTCGGCGACGAGGAGGCGGTGACGCTCCCGCCCGCGAGCGTCGTCGCCTGCGACGGGGACTCCCCCGCCGGTCCCTGGACACCACCGGACGCCACGCCCGACCAGACCGTCGCCACGTACGGCCACACCTACTCGCGACCCGGTGACTACACGATCGCGGCCTACGGCGCGAGCGTCGACTTCCTCCATCCGACCTGCCCGCCCAACCCGTACGCGAGCCAGGGCACCGCCACCGCTGCGATCCACGTCGGGTGAGCCCGGCGCGGGACCCCTTCAGCGGGGGGCGACGTAGAGGGCCTGCAGGGCGCGGCCGATCCGACCGCGCTCGTCGTACAGCGCGCTCTCGGCGTAGCCACCCGCACCGGGCTCCAGCCAGGACGCGGCGTCGAGGCCGACCCACACCCCGACGGGCGGGCGGCGGACGTACACGGTCAGGTCGGGGTTGATGAACACGAAGCGCTCGTAGTCGAGGACGCTGCTGATGCCGTTTCCGAAGTCCGCGGCGACGAGCACCCGCTGCAGCGGCGACGGCTCCTCGCCGCCCACCACCGGCACCCGCAGCCGAAACCACATCCTGGCGGGGCCCGGCGTGTCGAACGGCCGTCCGTCGACCAGTCGCAGCTCGAACGCGTCACTGAAGTTCGTCGGCCGTTCCTGCGCGATCAGTTGCCCGGCGGGAGCCGTGGCGCCCGGGTCGGGCAGGCGTCGGTCGGGCCCGTCGATGTCGTCGGGGATGTCGCTCGGGACCGGCAACACGCGTAGCGCGGTGGCGCGCACGAACTCGACGTCGTCCGCCCGCAGCGAGGCGGTCACCAGCTGCACCCGCTTGCCGGGACGGGTCATCGCGGTGGTGACGACGAGGGGTGCGAGGGGAACCGGCCGCAGCAGCTCGAACGTGATGCGGGTGACGGCGAGCCCGAACTCGGGCTGAAAGCGCTCGATGGCTCGGCCGAGGATGGCGGCCGCCGCGCCTCCGTGCTGCGCGCCGGGGTCCCACGGCCCTCGCGCCAGCTCGGTTGGGACGTGGCGCTCGCCGTCGAGATGGAAGACCGCGTCGGTCACGACGGACGTGGAAGCACCCGCAGGCCCAGCTCGCGCAGCTGGGCTTCGTCGACCGGAGTCGGCGCGTTGGTCAGCGGGTCGGCGCCCGATTGCGTCTTCGGGAACGCGATGATCTCGCGGATGTTCTCCTCGCCCGCGAGGAGGGCCGCCAGCCGGTCGATGCCGAACGCGAACCCCGCGTGCGGCGGCGCACCGAAGCGGAATGCGTCGAGCAGGAAGCCGAAACGCGCCTGCGCGTCCTCGGGGCTGATGCCGAGCAGCGCGAAGATCCGCGCCTGGATGTCGGACCGGTGGATCCGGACGCTGCCCGAGCCCAGCTCCCAGCCGTTCAGCACGAGGTCGTACGCCTGCGACCGCACCGCGAGGAGATCGTCGCCGCTCGCGTCGAGGCGGTCGAGATCGTCGGGGTGCGGCATCGTGAACGGGTGGTGGGCCGGCACGGGACGTCCGTCGGCACCGATCGCCTCGAACAACGGGAACTCGGTGACCCAGACGAAGTGCAGGCGGCGCCCGCGGTCGAGCCGCAGCGCGCCGAGCACGCGGTTGACGAGCATGCGATCGCCGTCGGCCACGAGCAGCAGGAGGTCGCCGGCGCCGGCACCCAACGCCACGACGAGCGCCTTCTGCTCGGTCTCGCCGACGAACTTCGCGACCGGCCCGGTGAGCGGAGCCTCGTCGTCGACCTTGAGCCAGACCAGTCCGCTCGCGCCGAGCTGCTTCGCCCGATCGGTCAGCCGATCGAGCGCGGCGCGCCCGAGCTCACCCTGGCCCGGCACGCAGATCCCCTTCACGACCTTGCCCTTGAAGGCATTGAACTCGGTCGCCGCGAACACGTCGGTGACTTCGACCAGCTCGATCCCGAAACGCACGTCGGGCTTGTCGGTGCCGAAGCGCTCCTGGGCTTCGTCCCAGGTCATGCTTGGCACGTCGCCGACCCGCACCCCGGTGGCAGCCTCCGCGGCCGCCAGCACCGCCCGGGTGATGGCCGCGAGCACGTCGTCCTGGTCGGCGAACGCCATCTCCGCGTCGAGCTGCATGAACTCGAACTGCCGATCGGCACGTAGGTCCTCGTCGCGCAGGCAGCGGGCGATCTGGAAGTAGCGGTCGACGCCACCGATCATCAGGAGCTGCTTGAACAGCTGCGGGCTCTGCGGCAGCGCGTAGAACGAGCCGAGCTGGAGACGAGACGGGACGATGAAGTCGCGCGCCCCCTCGGGGGTCGACGCGATGAGCATGGGCGTCTCCACCTCGACGAAGCCCTGCTCCTCCATCGACCGCCGGATGGCGCTGTTGACGGTCGCACGCAGCCGCAGGTTGTGCTGCATGCGCGGCCGCCTCAGGTCGAGGTAACGATGCCGCAGACGCAGGTTCTCGTCGGCGTCGATGCGATCGGAGATCGGGAACGGTGGTGGCTCCGCCCGGCTCAGCACCTCGACGGCGCAGTCGCCGACCTCGACCTCGCCCGTGGGCAGCTCGAGGTTCACCGTGCCCTCGGGTCGAGCGCGGAGCGTGCCGCTGACCCGCACGACGAACTCGGCGCGCAGGTCGTGAGCACCGTCGACGACGCACTGCACCGAGCCGGTGTGGTCGCGTACGTCGACGAACGCCAGGTGCTCGCCGTGCTCGCGCCGACTCGCCACCCAGCCGCACACGACGACCCGCCGGCCCACGTCGGTCGAACGCAGCGCGCCGCAGTAGTCGGTGCGCATCATCGGTCGAGCCGCTTCGTCACGTGCGCGACGACATCGTCGATGGCCACGAGCTCTTCTCCGGCGGACGTGAGCGACTGCACCTTCACCTGCCCGTCGGCCACCTCGTCGGGCCCGGCGATGACCACCAGCTCCGCGCCCGAGCGGTCGGCCTGCTTGAACTGCGCCTTCATCGAGCGTGCGTCGAATGCCCGGTCGGCGCGGATTCCCGCGTCGCGCAGCGCGTGGGTGAGCTCGAGCGCGGTCGCGCCGCCGGCGGTGTCGACCACGAACACATCGACCCTGGCGGCGGGTGCCGGGAACACCCCTTCGGCGTCACACGCGAGCAGGATCCGCTCGACGCCGAGACCGAAGCCGATGCCCGGCGTCGGCGGCGCGCCGAGCGCCTCCGCCAGTCCGTCGTAGCGGCCGCCGCCGCCGATTCCGTTCTGCGCCGCGTCCAGCGCGTCGGCGGCGAACTCGAAGGTCGTGCGCATGTAGTAGTCGAGGCCACGCACCAGCAGGGTGTCGATGGTGTAGGCCACGCCGAGCGCGGCGAGGCCGGCCTCCACCCGTTGGAAGTGCGCTCGGCACGCGTCGCACAGGTAGTCGAGCATCCGGGGCGCGTCCTTCGTGACCCGGGCGCACCCGGGCCGTTTGCAGTCGAGCACGCGCAACGGGTTGACGTCGATCCGGTCGCGGTGCTCGTCGCAGAGCTCGGCCCGATGGGCGGTGAGGTACGCCACCAGGACCTCTCGATACGCGGGCCTGCACTCGGCGTCGCCCAGCGAGTTGAGCCGCAGCGTGACACGCTTCAAGCCGAGGTCGGCGGCGAACAGCCGGGCCGCGAGCGCGATCACCTCGACGTCGACATCGGGGTCGTCGGTGCCGAGGACCTCGACGCCGAGCTGATGATGCTCGCGGTACCGCCCGGCCTGTGGTCGCTCGTAACGAAAGCTCGGGGCGACGTACCAGGCCTTGAACGGCAGCGGCGGACGGTGCTGCGCGTAAGCGCGCACGACGGGCGCGGTGCCTTCGGGACGCAGCGCCATGTGCCGCGCGTCCCTGTCCTCGAACTCGTACATCTCCTTGCGCACCACGTCGGTGGACTCGCCGAGCCGCTGGAACACGCCGACCTCCTCGAACGTCGGGCTCACGACCAGCCCGTAGCCGGCGCGGTCGGCGCGCGCCGCGAACGCGGCGACGAGCGCCTGCCACCGGCCCGACTCAGGCGGGAGGACGTCGTGGGTACCCTTCGGCGTGCGAAACGGGGGCACCCTCGGAGGCTACCGTCGCAACTCCAGATCCTCGGTGAATTGACGATGGAGAGCCGGTGCGGGGTAGCCGGGCGAGACCGACCCCGGGCGCTACCCGATCCCGGACGAGGCGCCGATCGCGAGCGGGGCCCACCGAAGCAGCTCCTCGATGCGAGCGATGGCGGCATCGCAGATGCGCGCCTGTCGCTCCGCGACCGTGCCCGTGCCGTCGTCGTCGGGTGGTCGCGGTGCCCGCCCCGGTCGCGGCGGCGGACGCGGGTCGACGTCGCTGCCGTCGGGCTTGAGCCAGCGCCAGTGTCCCCGGCCCGCCCTCCAGCCGGTAGCCCTCGTGCGTCTTCTGCGCGTGGTGGAACCGACACAGCTTGGCCAGCGCGTCGAGCTTGGTGATACGCGTCGCGCTCCAGGGCTCGACGTGGTCGATCTCGAGCCCCACCCGCACGTGGCACGCGGGCACCACGCACTCGGGGTCGCGCACCTCCAGCGCGCTGCGCTGATGCGCGGTGGGCCGCCGCCCCAAGTGCGCCACCGTTGAGACATCCACCCCGTCGCTCACGACGGCGTCGTCCAGCATCGAGCGCACCACGCTCACCGGCACCGGCCCGCCGCCGGCGACCTCGCAGCGCTCACCCGGTGCTGCCGTTCCTCGCACCAGCGCGGCATGGTCGATCACGACGTGCACGGTGTTACGCGGTCGCGACGAGCCGCACCCGGAGCCGTCGCGCCCGGCTCGCGCCAGAGCGAGCAACGCATCGGCCCGGTAGGCGTCGAAGCCCTCCCGCCGTCCCTCGGCCCGGGCCTCGCGGAACGCCTCGGCCTCGAAGGGCTCGAGCGCCACCAGCACCTCGGCCAGCACCTCGGGGGTGAAGCGCCCGTCGAGGCGCCCCGCGCCGTCGGGGTCGTTCCAATGACGTAACGAGCGCGACGCGTGGATGGCACGGTGGCGCGCCATCTCGTCGGGCGCGGCCGCAGCCTTGACCCGCCGGCACTTGTCCTTCAGGCCGGCCACACCGTCGTTCCGCGCCACGTCCACCAGCTCGGCTCCGGCGCCTGGGTCGGGTCCGGCGGCCGAGGCGATCTCGTTGGCCTGCACCGAGGAGAGCTCCCCCGCCCGCATCGCCGCGTCCACCGCCGGCAGCTCCGGCAATCGGGCCGCGGTCTCGAGCGTCGACATCGCGCTGCCGATGGATGTGCCGCTGCGCCGCGCCAGCCAGTGGGCCGCGGAGCGCTCGCCCACACCTCGCCAGAGGTTGGATTCGGCCACCCTTCGGGCCGCGAGTGCTTTGCCCGCGGCGCCCAGCTTCTCGATGGTTGCGAAGGTGTCGACCAGACCCACCGCCGCCTCGGCAGGCAGCGTCTCGGGCTCGAGGGCAGCCACGAACTCGCGCAACTCCGCTTCCATGTCGCACAGACCCACGACGAACTCCGACGTCCGGGGCTACAGCTCACGGGGAAGCGAACGTATGTTCGATGGTACCAGGCCCCAGCGACAAGAACAACGTCTTGTCCGGTGGGTCCTCTGACCGCGCGTGGAGCCCGCTTACGGCCCTCCGAACGTCGGGAACGGCCACACGCCGTTCGTGACCTTCACCGCGTAGAAGCCGTCGTTGCCGTCCGAGTACCAGATCTGGCCTCGCTGCGAGTCGAACGCGGGCGCGCTCATCGCATAGTTGCTCCCGGGACCACCCTGCGGAGCCGGATGGACAGGGGCGTTGAAGTAGGCGAGCTCCCTCGGGTGATAAGGGTCGCGAATGTCGAAGACGCGGAGGCCCGAGAGGATGAACGAGCAGGCGACGATGCCGGGGTCGGCGCGTCGGGGCACCGCGCAGTAGTGGCCGGCATAGCCCTGAAGCGAGTTGTTCGCGCCCGGATCGTTGATCGTCGCGGCCCGCCCCGACGGCGTGTTCACCTCGAGCCTGATGTTCGAGATGACCCGCGGGTGCGACTCGTCGGCGATGTCGATGATGCGGGCCGCGCCGACCTTGGCGTTCACGTCGGAGGAGGGAAGCGGTCCCCCGGTCGTCGCGAACTCGTCGATCTCGACCAGGTAACGATGGCCGTTGATCTTCACGGGGATGGGAACCTGCGGAAGGCTCACCGTGTGCCACGTCAGGTGGCTGATCGTGCGGACCTGCGGGTTCGGCACGCGACGCTGGATCTCGTTCACGTCGAGGATCGTCAGTCCCGGGCTTTCGCCGTTGTAGCCGAGGGCGGCGTAGTACAACGAGTTGCCGTTCCTACCGATGTTGAGGCCGTGCACGTAGATGCCGGTCTTGATCCACAGGGGCACCGGTGCGGCGGGATTCGACACGTCGATCGCGGTGAGAGTGCCACCCCCCGCCGCGCTCACCCAGAAGGTCCTGCCGTCGGGCGAGAACGCGCCCTCGTGACCGAACGCACCGATCGGAAGGCTCGACTGCAACGCCGGATGCCGGCAGTCGTCGGCCACGCTGTAGATGTCGACGACGCCCGGGTATGTGAAGGGGTTGCCGAGATCTGCCGCGAGCAGACCACGGGGAACGTTGAGGCTCAACGACTCGTGGGGGGACTGCATCGCCGGCGTCACCAACTCGGCTGTCTGCACCGGGTGTGCGGGATCGGTCATGTCCAGCACGAAGACACCCGTCTTGTGCGTGCTGCCGATCAACGCGTTGGTCGGGAACAGGAGGGTGGAGTCGTAGAACGCGCACACATGGCCGCTCTTGTCGGCATACCGCTGCACTCGGAACCCGCCAGCCGTGCTCTCGTGGCTGACGACCGCGGTGTTGCACGTGTATCCCCTCGCCGCGCGGCCACTGGCGACGTCGTCCGCACTCACGCGCCCCTGCATGCCCGTCTCGGGATCCGAGCCGGGACCGCATTGCGCACGAGGGACGGCACTGATCGTCGCCGCGCTCGCGCCGACCATCGTCCGAGCGGTGATAGGGACTGCGACGCCGAGCAGCAGCGAGAACGCGGCGATGGCCACGAACTTCGGACGAGGTGACCCCTTCATGCGCGACCCCCAGATGTTCCAGGTGAGCGGATGGCGAGTCTAATGGCGGTCGTTCCTCGGTCGCCATCGCGCACGCGCGATGAGCGTCCCCCGCCCTCTGGGAAGGGGGACGCTCACGCTCGGTGCGACCGGTGCTCAGAAGTCGCAGCCGGTGACCGTGCCGTAGCTCGTGTCGTAGGCATCCACCGCGCAGTGGTCGAAACCCGCGTAGCCGGACACGTAATCGGCGTTCACGGGTGACGGCGAGCTGTCGACCGCGTTGAGGTCGTCGTTGCCGACGTTGCCCGAGAAGTAGTCGTCGCCGCTCCCGTCCGCCAGCAGGTCATCGCCGGCATAGGCGAAGTGCCAGTCGTTGCCGAGGCCACCGAAGAGGAAATCGTTCCCGGCGCTGCCCCCGAGCACGTCGTTGCCCGCGTCGCCGTGGAGCTCGTCGCGGCCCCAGCTGCGGCTGTGGTCGTTGCCGTCGCCGCCCTCGACCCGGTCGTTGCCGTCACCGCCCCAGAGAACGTCGTTCTCGCCGGCGCCGTACAGCTTGTCGTTGCCGGAGGACCCGTAGAGCTTGTCGTTGCCGGGCCCGCCGCCGATCTTGTCGTCGCCGTAGGACCCGTAGATCGTGTCGGCACCGGCGTCGCCGCAGATGATGTCGTTGCCGTCGCGGCCGTAGATGAGATCGTCGCCGCCGAGGCCCGAGATGACGTCGGGCCCGAAGGACCCCAGCAGCTTGTCGTTTCCCGGTGTCCCCAGGATGGTCACCTTCGCGCCGTAGCAATAGGCGGTTGCCGCGTCCGCGGAACCGACGAGCGAGACCGTCGCTGCTCCCACGACCATCGCCGCGGCTGCGACCCGGGCCACTCTCCGTCGGACGCTGCGCGTGATCTTGTTCAGCTCCATCGTGCTCACCTCCGGGTGTCGAGGCATGTCACTCATGCCTTCCCGGAGATCATCCGGCGACGGGAGCTCGGGACCTATCGCTCCGACGGCTATGAATCGCGCTCCACGGGGAAGGCCCGCCTTACCGTTTGGTCACCCCCAGGACCGGACCGAGGTGGTGCCGACCCCGTGGTGGTGGTGGTGGTGCCGGGACTCGCCGAGGCGCTGCCGTGACTGCTCAGCCTCGACCGAGAAGACGGCTGCTACGGCTCAGCGCCTCTGACCGGGGAGCAGCCGGTAGGCGTCGAACACGGAGTCGACCTTCTTCACCGTGGTCAGCAGCGACTCGAGGTGCGACGGGTCGGCGAGCTCGAAGTCGAACCGCAGGCGGGCGACGCGGTCGGAGCCGGTGTGTGACGACGACGCCAGGATGTTGACGTGGTGGTCGGAGAGCACAGTCGACACGTCGCGCAGGAGCTTCGACCGGTCGAGGGCCTCGACCTCGATCGACGCCACGAACACGCCCGCGCTCTCGCGATCCCACTCCACCTCGATGAGACGATCGCCCTTCTCGGTCGAGAGCGAGGCGGCGTTGGCGCAGTCGGAGCGGTGGACAGACACCCCGCGACCGATGGTGATGAAGCCGATGATCTCGTCGCCCGGCACCGGGGTGCAGCAGCGGGCCAGGCGCACCATCACGTCGTCGAGGCCCTCCACGTGCACGCCCACCGCTTGCCGGCGGCTGCGGCTGGGCTTGCGCGGCTGGTTGACGGTCGAGGGGAGCTGCTCCTCGTGATCGCCACCGCGGAGCTCGCGCGCGATGCGTTGCGCGACGGCGCGCGCCGACACGTGCCCGTCGCCGATCGCCGCGTGCAGGGCGTCGAGGTCGACGTAGTTCATGACCTCGGCGACGTTCAACAACACCGGCGACGAGCCGAGCTTCTGCACCGGCAGGCCTTCGCGCCGCATGGCCTTGTGCAGGTCGTCGCGACCGTTCTCGATCGCGTCCTCGCGGCGCTCGCGCGAGAACCATTGCCGGATCTTGTTGCGCGCCCGCGGACTCGCCACGAGCTTGAGCCAGTCGCGCGACGGGCCCGCGTGCTCCACCTTCGAGGTGAAGATCTCGACGGTGTCGCCCGACGACAGGTGCGACTCGAGGGGCACGAGGCGGCCGTTCACGCGCGCCCCGATGCAGCGGTGGCCGACCTCGGTGTGGATGGAGTAGGCGAAGTCGATCGGTGAGGACTTGACCGGGAGGGTGATGACGTCGCCCTTCGGGGTGAAGACGAAGACCTCGTCCTGGTCGAGGTCGATCTTCAGCGTCTCCATGAACTCGGCCGGGTCGGAGGTCTCCGACTGCCAGTCGACGATGCGCTGCAGCCAGGCGACGTCGTCGTTGGGCGAGTGCTCCTTGTAGCCCCAGTGGGCGGCGATGCCGAACTCGGCGCGGTGGTGCATCTCGCGCGTGCGGATCTGCACCTCGAGCGGCTTGCCCTGCGGCCCGACCACCGTCGTGTGGAGCGACTGGTAGAGGTTGAACTTCGGCATCGCGATGTAGTCCTTGAACCGACCCTGCACCGGTAGCCACGTGGCGTGGATCGACCCGAGCGCGGCGTAGCAGTCCTTCACGCTCTCGACGAGCACGCGAATGCCGACGAGATCGAAGATGTCGTCGAACTCCCTGCCCTTCACGACCATCTTCTCGTAGATGCTCCAGTAGTGCTTCGGACGACCCGTGACGTCAGCCGAGATGCGCAGCTCCCCGAGCCGCTCCTTGACCTCCTCGAGCACCTGGGCGAGGTAGATGTCGCGCTCGGGCGAGCGGGTGGCGACCATCTGCTCGATCTCCGCGTAGCGCTTCGGGTGCAGGGTCGCGAACGCCAGGTCCTCCAGCTGCCACTTCATGTCCTGGATGCCGAGGCGGTGGGCCAGCGGCGCGTACACGTCGAGCGTCTCCTGCGCGGTGCGCCGCTGCTTCCACTCCGGCATCGCCGCGATCGTGCGCATGTTGTGGAGCCGGTCGGCCAGCTTGATGAGCAGGACGCGGATGTCCTTGGCCATCGCCACGAGCATCTTCCGCATGCTCGCCGCCTGCTGGGCCTCCTTGGAGTCGAAGTGCACCCGGTCGAGCTTGGTGACACCGTCGACGATCGACGAGACCTCGGGCCCGAACTCGGTGGTGATGCGCTCGATGACGACGCCGGTGTCCTCGACCGCGTCGTGCAGCAGCGCCGCTGCCAGCGTGATGTCGTCGAGGCCCAGGTCGGCCAGGATGAGGGCCACCGCCAGCGGGTGCTGGATGTAGGGGTCGCCCGACTTGCGCACCTGGCCCTCGTGGGCCTCGCGGGCCACCGCGTGGGCCCGGGTGATCAGCGCGGTCTGGGCGCGTGGGTGGCGGCTCCGGTAGCTGTCGAGGACCCGGCCCAGCTCGACCGGCGCGGCCGGCTGGCGCCGCCAGGGAAGCACGCGGTCGACGGTTGCCACCTGGCGCCTACTCGTAGTTCACCAGGGAGATGATGTCGACGCCCTCGAGCTTGCTCCGGCCCTCGAGGAACCCCAGCTCGATGATCGACCCGGAGCCCACGACCGACGCGCCCAGCTTCCGCACGAGGCGGATCGATGCGGCGGCGGTGCCGCCGGTGGCCAGGACGTCGTCGATCACCAGAGTCTGCTCGCCGGGACCCAGCGCGTCGCGGTGGATCTCGAGGAGGTCGGTGCCGTACTCGAGCTCGTACTCCTCCTTCTCGATCTGCCACGGCAGCTTGCCCGCCTTGCGGACGGGCACGAAGCCGGCGCCGAACCGGTACGCGACCGGCGCGGCCAGGATGAAGCCCCGGGCCTCCACCCCCAGGACCTTGTCGACCGTGCGCCCCGCGAAGTGGTCGGCGATCGCGTCGACCGTGAAGCGAAACGCGTCGACGTCGGCCAGCAGGGGCGTGATGTCCTTGAACACGACGCCCGGTCGCGGGAAGTCGGGGATGTCGCGGATGTGGTTCTTCAGCCAGGATGATTCCGGGGCCACGCGCTCCAAGGTACTTGCTTCCGGCGGGGTCCCTTCGGACGACCGAGCCACCTCAGCGGCGCTTGCCCTTCTTGCGCGGCCGCGGCGGCGGACGGTTGACCTGCCGCGCCGCGGGCGCGGGTCGGGGCCGGCCCGACGTCGGCGCGCGCGCGCCGACCCGTTCACCGTCACCCCGGTCGCTCGCAGCCGGAGTTGCGCCCGCGATGGCCGCCGCGGCTGCGGGGGTGAGGGGAGGCCCGGTGGCGACCGCTCCCCTGGTGGCATGACGCTGGCGGATGGCGGCGTAGCGGGGCTCGCGCTCCTTGAGAAGGGCGAGGATCGGCGAGGCCACGAAGATCGACGAGTAGGCGCCGGTGAGGAGGCCGATCAGCAGGGCCAGGCCGAAGTCCTTCAGGGTCGTCGCGCCCAGGACGAACGCCCCGATCACCAGGACCGAGAGAATGGGCATGATCGCCACGAGCGAGGTGTTGATCGAGCGCATCATCACCTGGTTCATGGACAGGTTGACGGTCTCCGCGTAGGTCATGCGCCCCGACGCCGACAGCCCCTTGGTGTTCTCCTCGACCTTGTCGAACACGACGATCGTGTCGTACAGCGAGTAACCGAGGATGGTGAGGAAGGCGACGACGGTGGCCGGCGTCACCTCGAAACGCGAAAGCGAGTAGACGCCGACCGTCACCAGGATGTCGTGCACCACCGCGGCCAGCGCGGCCGCCGCCATCTTCCACTCGAAGCGCAACGAGATGTAGATGGTGATGACGATGAAGAACACGATGAGGGCGGTGCGCGCCTTGTTGGCGACGCTGCGGCCGAACGACGGGCCCACGTCGTTGACGTTCACGTCGTTCGGGCTCACTCCGGCCAGCTTGGCCAGCCGTCGACTGACCGTCTGCTGCTCGGCGGCGATCTCCGCGTCGGTGCCGGTGAAGCGGCGCACCTCCACCCGCAGTGTCTTTCCGGACGACGATTCGGCGAGCTGGATCTTGGCTTCCCCGAGACCGGTGCCCGCGAGCGAGCTGCGGGCCGCGTCGACGAGATCCTTCTTGACCGGCACCTCCCAGACCGTGCCGCCCTTGAAGTCGATGCCGAGGTGCAGGCCTTGCAGCACCAGAGAAGCGATGCCGACGACGATCACCGCGCCCGAGATCATGAACCACAGCTTCCAACGACCGACGAAGTCGTACGACGTCTCGCCGTGGTACAGCCGGTGCCAGATGCTGGACTTGCCCGATTCGCTCATCTCGACGGACCCTGCCGCCGCATCGCGGACGTCATGCAACCTCCTCGGCCGGCTGCACGGCCAGGCCGCGGGCGACGCCCACCCAACGGGCTTCGGTGAACAGGCGGCTGCGCCCGAGGAGGATCACCATCGGGCGGGTGAAGAAGTAGGCGATGACCACGTCGAGCAACGTCGAGAGCCCGAGGAAGAACGCGAAGCCGCGCACCGGTCCGACGGTGAGCAGATAGAGGAGCATGGCGCCGATGAACGACGACGTGTCGGCCGCGAGGATCGTGCGGTAGGCGCGACTGAAGCCTCGATCGACCGACGAGCGCACGGTCTTGCCCGCGCGGACCTCGTCTTTGAGCCGCTCGAAGTAGACGATGTACGAGTCCACGGTGACGCCGACCGACACGATGATCCCGGTGGTCCCCGCCAGCGTCAGCGCGAGCCCGCTCGACTGTCCGAGATACGTGACGATCGAGTACATGAGCGCGGCCGAGACGCCCAAGCCCAGCCACACCACGAGGCCGAGCGCCCGGTAGTAGGCGAGCATGTAGAGCGCCACGAGCGCGAGACCGATGGCACCGGCGGCCAGGCCGGCCGAGAGCGAGTCCTTGCCGAGCGTGGCCGACACGGTCTGCACCGACTGACGCTCGAGCTGCACGGGCAGCGAGCCGTAGCGCAGCACGAGCGCGAGATCCTTGGCCTCGCCCTGGGTGAAGTCGCCCGTGATCTGCCCGCGGCCGTTGAACTTGGCCTGCTGGATGGTGGGGGCGGACTTCACGACTCCGTCGAGGTCGATCGCGACCTGTCGACCCACGTACTTGGCCGCCAGCGCGTCGAATGCGGTCGATCCCTTGCCGGTCAGCGTGAACTCGACCAGCCACTGACCGTTGGCATCGAGGTTCGCACGCGCCGAGCTGATCGCGCGACCGGTGAGCTCGGAGGGGCCCAGCTGCAGCCGCTGAGTCACATTGCCGTGGCGGTCCTTCATGGGCAGCACGACGGTGGCCCCGGGCTTGTCGTCCTCCCGCGGCGTGGTCTTGGTGCTCACGTCGTTGGCAGGCGCGGTGGTGGTGGTCGCCGGTGCGGTGGTCGTCGCACCCGCGACCGTCGTGGTCGTGGCCCGCGGCGCGGTGGTGGTGGTGACCGGCGTCTTGTCACTGGCCGGCAGCGCCTGGATGACGGGACGGAAGAAGAGCTGCGCGGTCGTACCGACCAGCTGCAGCGCCCGGTCCTTGTTCTTCACGCCGGGCAGCTGGACGACGATCGAGTTGCCCTGCCGGCTGATGTCGGGTTCGGCCACGCCGATGGCGTCGACGCGACTGCGGATGATCTCGATCGACTGGTCGAGCACACCGGAGTCGACCTTGTTCTTCGGCGCGAGCACCACCGACGCGCCACCCTGCAGGTCGAGCCCGAGTTGGGGTGAGTTGCCCGCCACGAGGGTCGCCAGCAGCGCTCCCACGGCAACGGCGAGGACAACGACGAGCGACACGAGCTGGGAGCGGCGCATCAGCGCACGTCCCCCGGCACTACGACGCGTCCTGCACGGGCCCCGCCTCGGGTCGCTCGTCCGCCTCGTCGGCGTCGTCGGCGTCGTCGTCGTCGGCGGCGTCGTCGTCGGCCGTGTTCACCGGGCCCACGATCCCTCCGATGGCGCGCTTGGCCACCTTCAGGGCGAGCCCGGGTGCGACCTCGAGCTGGGCGGTTTCGTCGTCGAGCGAGGTGATCGTGCCGAAGATGCCGCTGGTCGTGACCACCTCGTCACCGACCTCGATGCTCGCGACGAGCGCCTGGTGCTGACGCAGACGACGTTGCTGCTGGCGCATGAGCAGGACCAGGACGATGACCGGAAGAAGGAAGAGAAGAATGCCCATGAGGGGTGAAAAGGCTGTGCTTCGAGAAAACGCGTTTCGAGACGGACCTGAGGTTAGCGCGAGGGCTCTCTTGCCCCGATGACACCCCTCATTGCCCCGATGACACCCCGGTCGGTGAGCTTTGCGTCACGCGGCCGGAGCCCAGGTCGCGAGCACGGCCGCCCGCCGGGCGCCGAACGTGCCGTCGAGCACGCTGCCGCGCAGCGAAGCCACGAACGCGAACGTCCATGCCAGGTTGTGGATGGTCAGGAGGCGGCCCGCGCCCGGCTCCCCCACCTGGTGCAGATGGCGCAGGTAGCTGCGCGACCAGCGCGCGCACACCGGACACGTACAGGTCGGGTCGAGGGGCCGATCGTCACGAAGGTACGCGGCGTTGCGCAGGTGGAGGCGTCCCTCGGCGGTCAGCACGGTTCCATGGCGGGCCAGCCGGGTCGGGAGCACACAGTCGAAGAGGTCGACGCCCAGGCCGACCGCCTCCACCAGTCCCGCCGGGTCGCCGACCCCCATGAGGTAGCGGGGTCGCTCGGTCGGGAGCTCGGCGACGGCGGCCGCCAGCGCATCGAGCATGGCCGCGCGCGACTCGCCGACCGAGAGCCCGCCGACGGCGTAGCCGTCGAACCCGACCTCGATCGTGCGGCGCGCGCTGTCCGCCCGGAGCAGCTCGTCGGTGCCGCCCTGCACGATGCCGAATAGCGCCTGGCCCTCGCGTCTGTGCACCCGCCGGGAGCGGGCGGCCCACGCCGCGGTGCGGTCCACGGCCCGGCGGACGACGTCGGCGGGGGCCGGCAGCGCCGGGCACACGTCGAGCACCATGGCGATGTCGGCCCCCAGCGCCTCCTGGGCGGCGACCGCGGACTCGGGTGTGAGGCGATGGGCGGACCCGTCGTAGGTGGAGCGGAACGTGACGCCGTCGTCGTCGACCGCCGGGGACAGCGAGAACACTTGGTAGCCGCCGGAATCGGTGAGGATGTGACCGGGCCAGCCCGTGAAGTCGTGGAGCCCGCCGGCCGCGGCCACCACGTCGACGCCCGGTCGCAGCATCAGGTGGTACGTGTTCGCCAGCACCACCTGCGCACCGAGATCCTCGAGGTCGACCGCCGACACGGTGCGCACCGCACCCCGCGTGCCGACGGGCATGAAGCACGGCGTCGTGAACGTGCCTCGAGCCGTCGTCGCACGGCCCGCTCGCGCCGTCCCGTCGAGTCCGTCGAGCTCGAAGGCGAGGGTCATTGTTCGGCGGGACGCCGACCAACGATGCGTTCGGCGGGACGCCGACCAACGAGCATCGCGTCCCCGAAGGAGAGGAACCGGTAGCCGTCGTCGAGCGCGCGTGCGTAGAGGTCTCGCCAACGGGCGCCGATGAACGCGTCGAGCAGCACGAGCAACGTCGAGCGGGGAACGTGGAAGTTCGTCAGGAGCACGTCGACGACCCGGAACTCGAACGGATGGCGGATGAAGAGGTCGGTGCGCCCTTCGAGGTCGCCCCGCGCCGCCGATTCCAACGCGCGCACCGTGCTTGTGCCGACCGCGATCACCCGCTGGGCGCGCCCGCACGCCTCCATCGTCGCCGCCGGCACGGAGTAGCGCTCGGTGTGCATGACGTGCGCGTCGAGGTCGTCGACCGCGAGCGGCTTGAACGTGTCGAGGCCCACCGCGAGGTCGACCCGCGCGATCTCGGCTCCCGCGGCCCGGCAGCGGTCGAGCAACGCGGACGTCAGATGGAGCCCGGCCGTCGGCGCCGCGACCGAGCCCGACCGCCGCGCGTACACGGTCTGATAACGCTCCGGGTCCATCAGTGTCGCGTGGATGTACGGCGGCAGCGGCACGACGCCGTGCTCCGCGATCGAGCCCTGCACCTCGACCCGCCGGCGCCCGCCGTCGATCCGTTCACCGATCACCACCGCGAGGCCGGGGCCCTCGACGCGCGTGCCCGGGGGCAGCCGGCGACCGGGTCGCACGAGCGCGGTCCACGTGCGCGGCTCGTCGTCGGGTTCGAGCAGGAGCACCTCGACGGCCCCTCCGGTGGCTCGGCGCAGCCGCAGCCGGGCAGGCAGGACGCGCGTGTCGTTGAGCACGAGGAGGTCGCCCGGACCGAGCAGCTCGGCGAGGTCGGCGACCTGCAAGTGCGCGGCCGCACCGCCGGCCTCGAGCGACACCAACAGGCGCGCCGCGTCGCGCGGTTCGGCCGGCACCTGGGCGATTGCCGCCGCGGGCAGGTCATAGTCGAACGCGTCCGGCCCCACGGTGCTGGAGCGTAGATTCAGTCGAACAGCGCTGGCAGCCGCTCGGGCGGGGGAAGGCCGAGATGGGCGAACGCGGCGAGCGTGGCCACTCGGCCTCGCGGGGTGCGCTTGAGCAGGCCGAGCTGCAGGAGGTAGGGCTCGTACACGTCTTCCACCGTGTCGGTTTCTTCGCCGACGCTGATCGCGAGGGTGGACAGGCCCACCGGGCCACCCCCGAACCGGTGGCAGATCGCACCGAGGATCGACCGGTCGACCTTGTCGAGCCCCTGCTCGTCGACCTCGAACAACGTCAACGCTTCGCGCGCGACCGCCCGGGTGACCACGCCGTCGCTGCGCACCTCGGCGAAGTCGCGCACGCGGCGCAGGAGCCGGTTGGCGATCCGCGGGGTGCCCCGCGCCCGCCGCGCCACCTCGTCGGCGCCCTCCGGCTCGAGCCGCACGTCGAGGATCCGCGCCGCGCGCTCGACGATGAGCTCGAGCTCGTCCGGCGCGTAAAAGTCGAGACGGGCCACGAACCCGAACCGGTCGCGCAGCGGGCTGGTGATGAGCCCGGTGCGCGTCGTCGCGCCGACGAGCGTGAAGTGCGGCAGGTCGAGGCGCAACGAGCGGGCGGCCGGCCCCTTGCCGATCACGATGTCGAGCTGGAAGTCCTCCATGGCCGGGTACAGGACCTCCTCCACCACCCGGCTCAGACGGTGGATCTCGTCGATGAAGAGGACCTCACCCTCGTCGAGGTTGGTCAGGAGCGCGGCCAGGTCGCCGGCGCGCTCGATCGCGGGCCCCGACGTCACCCGGAGGCTCACGCCCAGCTCGGCCGCGACGATGCCGGCCATCGTGGTCTTGCCGAGGCCCGGCGGTCCGGCGAAGAGGAGGTGGTCGACGGGTTGCTGTCGTCGCCTCGCCGCTTCCAGCAGGATCTCGAGGTGCTCCTTCAGCGCGGCCTGACCCACGAACTCGTGGAGGCGCCGCGGCCGGAGCGTGACCTCCTCGACCGCGTCGCCGGGCTCCGCCGCGGTCACGAGCAGCTCGTTGCGACTCACCGTTGCACCGTCCTCGTGCCTCGGCCGCTGCACCGCTCTGCCACATGGGAGCTGCGGTCCTCCGCTTCGCTTCGGTCCTCGCTCATCGGTGCACCGTCCTCGTGCCTCGGCCGCTGCACCGCTCTGCCACATGGGAGCTGCGGTCCTCCGCTTCGCTTCGGTCCTCGCTCATCGCTCGACCGCGAGGAGCTTGAGCGCCTCTCGCAACATCGGCTCGACCTCGCCGTCGGCCGGCAGGCGCCGGAGCACGGCGCCGACCTCGTCGGGCTCGTAGCCGAGGCCGGCCAGCGCGGCCCGCAGCTCGGAGCGGGCCGAGGCACCGTCGGCCCCGCCCTCGAACGCCACCAGGTCGAGCTCGGGCAGGTCGAGCCGGGACTTGAGCTCGATCAGCAGTCGCGCCGCGGTCTTCTTGCCGACACCGGGCACCAGCGTGAGCGCGTCGAGGTCGCCGTCGAGCAGGCAGCGCCGGAGCGTCATCGGCGTGTGGACGGAGAGAATTGCGAGCGCCAGCGCCGGGCCGACGCCGTGGGCTCCGATGAGCGCCTCGAAGCAGTCGCGCTCGGGCCGGGCGGTGAAGCCGTAGAGCGTGACCGCGTCATCGCGCACGTGGTGGTGCACCCAGAAGAAGACCGGAGCCCCCACGTCGCCCAACCCGGCGAGCGTCCCCGGGGCCACCGTGACGCGGTAACCCACGCCGCCCACCTCGACGAGCGCCTCCCCTGCCGCCGACCGGTCGAGCACCGTGCCGCGGAGCGAGCCGATCACCGCGCCACCCCCGAGCCGGACGCGGCTCGGATGCGCGCCTGGAGGGGCGCCATCGCCAGATGGCACAGCGCGAGCGCGAGCGCGTCGGCGACATCGGCCGGCTCGGGCTTGGCGGGCAACCTCAGCTGGGCCTGCACCATGCGCTGCATCTGCTCCTTCGGCGCGGCGCCGTAGCCGGCGACGGCCTGCTTCACCTCGTTCGGCGTGTACTGCACGACCTGCGCGCCGGCGGCGCTCGCGGCCGCCAGCACCAGCCCGCTCGCCTGACCCACCGACATCGCGGTGCGGGCGTTGGCCTGGAAGAACAGGCGCTCGACCGCGACCGCGTCGGGCCGCAGCTCGGCGAGAAGGCGGCGCAGCTCGGCATCGAGGGCCGCCAGCCGGCTGGGCAGCTCGTCGGGCGCCGGCGTGGTGACGACACCCATCGCGACCACGGACAGCTCCCCCCTGCCCCTGCCCCTCCCGTTCAGTGAACCGATTGAGCCCGGCCCGTCACTGGAGATGCCGTCACTCGAGATGCAGCCGTAGCCGCAGCGCGACACACCCGGATCGACGCCCAGTACGAACATGCGTTCGCAACGCTAGCGGACGCCGGCCGGCGCGACGCGGACCCCGCGGCCCGCTCAGGCGGGGACGAGCGCCTCGCGTGTCGCGTTCAGCACGCTCTCGCTCGACGGGTAGGCGTAGCCGAGCGTGCGGCGAGCATGGCGCACGATGCCACCGCCGTCGACGACCACCACCGCCCGCCGGTAGAAGCCCAGGGGGCCGACGATGCCGTAGGCCCGCCCCACGGCCCGGTCGGGATCCGCGAGCAACGGAAATGCGATGCCGACCCGACGGGCGAAGTCCTCGTGGCTCGCGACGTCCTGCGGGCTGATGGCGAGCAGGGTGGCGCCGAGCTCGCGGAAGGCCCCGATGTCGAGCGAGTAGTCGGGCAGCTGGATCGAGCACACGGGGGAACCGTCGGCCGGGTAGAACGCGAGCACGACCGGCGCGCCCCGGTGCTCCGCGAGCGTGTAGCGCCTGCCGCCGGTGCCCTCCAGGCTGAAGTCGGGAGCCGCCTCCCCTACCGCGATCACGCTTCCACCGCCTCGAGCACGGCGTCGGGGATGTCGAAGTTGGCGTAGACGCCCTGCACGTCGTCGTGCTCCTCGAGCGCGTCGATGAGGCGCAGCACCTTGCGCGCGTCGCTCTCCGTCTGGAGCGGAACGACGTTGGACGGCACCATCGTGACCTCGGCGGAGTCGAACGCGAGGCCCGCGTCGTCGAGCGCCTGACGGAGCCGCGCCAGGTCGCCGGGCGCGCAGGTGAGCTCGAACGTGTCGCCCTGGTCGCGGAGGTCCTCCGCGCCGGCGTCGAGCGCGACGAGCATCACGTCGTCCTCGGACGCCCGCTTGCCCATGATCACGACGCCCTTCCGCTCGAACTGCCACGCGACCGCGCCGGGCTCGGCCACCGAGCCGCCGTTCTTGGTGAAGAGGTTCCGCACCTCGGCGCCGGTCCGGTTGCGATTGTCGCTGAGGCACTCGACGTAGACCGCGACGCCACACGGTGCGTAGCCCTCGTACGACATGGGCTCGTAGCGCACGCCTTCGAGCTCGCCGGTGCCGCGCTTGATGGCCCGCTCGATGGTGTCGGTCGGCACCGACGCGTCGCGCGCCTTCTGGAACATGGTGCGCAACGTCGCGTTCGACTCGATGTCGCCCCCGCCCTCGCGTGCTGCCACCTCGACCTGGCGGATGAGCTTGGCGAACAGCTTGCCCCGCGCCTTGTCGGCCGCGCCCTTCTTGTGCTTGATCGTCGCCCACTTCGAATGGCCCGACATCTCACACACCCTCCATGAAGAGCTGATGGAGCCGCAAGTCACCGGCGAGCTCCGGGTGAAACGATGCCACCATGATCGGGCCCGACCGGCACAGCACCGGGTGGCCGTCGACCTCCGCCAGCACCTCGACGTCGTCGCCGACCCGCTCGACGTACGGCGCACGGATGAAGACCGCGGGGTAGGTGCCACCGGCCATCCCCGCGATGTCGAGGTCGACCTCGAACGAGTCGACCTGGCTCCCGAAGGCGTTGCGGCGCACGGCCAGCTCGATGGCGCCGAAGCTGCGCTGGTCGGGCCGCCCGTCGAGCACCTCGCTCGCGAGCAGGATCATCCCCGCGCATGTCCCCAACGCGGGCATCCCGGCGTCGAGGCGCTCGGCCACCGGCCCGAAGAGACCGGAGAAGTCGAGCAGCTTGGCGATGGTGGTCGACTCGCCGCCGGGCAGGACGAGCGCGTCGACGGCCGTGAGGTCCTCCGGCACGCGCACCTCGACCGCGTGCGCGCCGAGCTCAGCGAGCGCCTGGACGTGCTCTCTGACGTCGCCCTGGAGCGCGAGCACGCCGATCTTGCCGCCGACTGTGCCCCTGACTGCGCCCGTCACCTGGCGGCCTCCGCCGCGCGCCCACGTCTACCAGCCCCGCTCGGAGAGCTTGATCTCGACCTTGTCGGCCTCGGTGCCGCGCATGGGCTCGCCCAGGCCCCGACTGACCTTGGCGACAATGTGCGCGTCGGTGTGGTGGGCGGTGGCCTCGACGATGGCCTTGGCGCGCGGCGCGGGATCTGCGCTCTTGAAGATGCCCGACCCGACGAACACGGCCTCGGCTCCCAACTGCATGACGAGCGCGGCGTCGGCCGGCGTGGCGATGCCGCCCGCGCAGAAGAGCGGCACCGGGAGCCTGCCGGTCTCGGCCAGCTCCTGCACCAGGCCGATCGGGGCGCGCAGCTCCTTGGCCCACGCGAACACCTCGGCCGAGTCCGCCTGCGTGAGCTTGCGGATGTCGCCGAGGATCGACCGCAGGTGGCGCACCGCTTCCTTCACGTCGCCCGTGCCCGCTTCGCCCTTCGACCGAATCAGCGCCGCGCCCTCGGACAGGCGCCGCAGGGCTTCGCCGAGGTTGGTGGCGCCGCAGACGAACGGCACCGTGAACGCCCACTTGTCGATGTGGTGCGCCTCGTCGGCGGGCGTGAGCACTTCGCTCTCGTCCACGTAGTCGACGCCGAGCGCCTCGAGCACCTGCGCCTCGGCGAAGTGGCCGATGCGCGCCTTGGCCATCACCGGGATCGTCACGGCCGCTTTGATGCCCTCGACCATGGCCGGGTCGCTCATGCGCGCCACGCCGCCGTCGCGACGGATGTCGGCGGGAACCCGCTCGAGCGCCATCACCGCGACTGCGCCCGCGTCCTCCGCGATGACGGCCTGCTCGGGCGTGACGACGTCCATGATGACGCCCCCACGGAGCATCTCGGCCAGGCCCCGCTTGACGCGATCGGTTCCGGTGGTGCGGCTGGGCTCGGGCATGTCGCACATTGTATTGGGGAGGACGGCCTACCCCACCGCTCTTTGTCGGCTACCGCGTCACGGCTGCGGTTCCGGCCGGTGCAAGCAGCACCCACGTGCGTCCCGGCAACAACGCGACCGGCGAGCCGGCCGCGTCGGTGAACGCCGTCATCGCCTCCGGCGACGCCTTCGACCACTTCCCCATGACGACCTTGCCGCCGGCGAGCACCCAGGCGTCGCCGGTACCGACCACGTTGGCAACCGACACGGGGTTGTGGAGCACATCGAAGTCGCCGGGGCTGGTCCGGTACGTCACGAACTGCACTATCACGTTCGTCGACGTCAGCTGCGCGCCACCTTCGAGCAGGTGCGGCGTGCCGTTCGTGGTGCGCTTCCAGTTGCCTGCGGCCGGGTCCCAGTCGTAATCGGCCTTCGTGAGCCCCATGGGCACCGTGAGGTGCACGGCCGGAGGCGCGGTGGGCGCGAACGGCTGGCCCGAGGAAAGGAAGGTGAACAGGGGCGGCGGGGGCTTCAGATTCTTCTGAGCCGCGCTGTAGAGGCGTGCGGTCGACGAGTAGACGTTGTGTGGAGCCCTCTTGCCCGGGCGCTTCTCGTAGAGCTTCGGCAGGTTGTCGTAGCCGATGTCCTGCAGCGGTGTGGCGTGCAGCAGGCCGATGAACTTCTTGGTGCCGCCCGAGTACGCGAACAACCCGCCGAACGGTCGCACCACGTCGGGGTCGGTCGGGCGCAGCGAGCGAATGGGCCCGACCAGATCGGAGTCGGTGGACTGGAAGACGACGAGGAACCGCGTGAGACCGCCCTCGACCTGCTCCTCGTACACCACGTCGGCCGAGTTGAGCCCCGCCTGCGGGCGCGCCTCCGGCGCGTTCTCGATCTTCACGGTCAGCGCCGGGCGCGCGGCCGTGGCGGCGTTGGTCACGGGCAGACCGGTCAACGGGTACTGCGCGGGCACGGTGGTCGTGGTCGGCGGTGGCTTCGGCCGGGCGCGCGCGACGTCCTTCTTCTTGCTGCCACCACAGGCTCCCGCGACCAGCACGAGGGCGACGACGGCGGCGATGGGGCGACGCACGGTATGGCTCAGAGCTCCTTGAGCGCCTGGATGCGCTCTTCGAGTGGCGGGTGGGTCTCGAACAGGCGGTTCAGCCGCGACAGGCGGCCTTCCTCCCTGGTGCGGGCGAGCGGTGACTCGATCCAGAGGTGGGCCGTCGCCCGCGACGACGACTCCACGACGGTGGTGTCGTCCTTCAGCTTCTCGAGCGCGGCGATCAGCCCGGGCGGGTAGCGGGTCATCGCCACGCCGCTTATATCGGCGAGCGCCTCGCGTCGACGGCTCACCGCGAACTGCATGAGCCGCGCCGCGAGCGGCGCCAACAGCAGGAGCACGATCCCGACGAGCGCGAGGATGGCCTGCGGGCCGCCACCGCCGTCGCGTTCGCGGTCGCGCGAACGTGGGCCGCCCCACCACAAGAACCGCAGGGAGAAGTCCGCCATGACCACGATCACCCCGACGAGGGTCACCGCGAGCGTCGACACGAGGATGTCGTAGTTCTTCACGTGGCTCAGCTCGTGGGCGAGCACGCCCTCGAGCTCCACCCGGTTCATCTTCTCGAGCAGCCCGGTGGTGACCGCGACCGCGGCATGACGGGGGTCGCGGCCCGTTGCGAACGCGTTCGGCGCAGGGTCGTTGATCACGTAGACGCGTGGCTTCGGCAGGCCGCCGGCGATGCAGAGCCCCTCGACCAGGTTGTGCAGACGCGCGTACTCGACCGGATCCGCCGGCTTGGCGTGACTCATCGCCAACGCGACGGCGTCGGACTTCCAGTAGGCGCCGAACGTGCCGATCACGACGACGACGAGCGCGATGACGAGACCGGCCACGCCGTAGCCCAGCAGCACGTCGATCGCCCAGGCGACCGCCAGCACCAGGACGACGAAGGCGGCGATGAGCAGCGCCGATCGGCGCTTGTTCGCAGCTATCTGCTCGTACAGAAGAAGGTTCCCGGCTGCTTCAGAACTGCACCGTCACGGGACCGCGCGAGGTGTCGTCGGCCTCGAAGTACTCGCGGGTCTTGAAGCCGAACATGCCGGCGAGGATGTTCGTCGGGAGGGTCTGGACCTTCGTGTTCAGCTTGAGGACGGTGTCGTTGTAGAACTGGCGGGCGTAGGAGATCCGGCCTTCCGTCGCGGTGAGCTCCTCCTGCAGCGCCAGGAAGTTCTGGTTCGCCTTCAGCTCGGGATAGGCCTCGGCCACGGCGAACAACGACTTCAAGGCGCCGGTGATCATGTTCTCGGCCTGCGCCTGCTCGGCGACGCCCTGGGCGTTCATGCCCTGCGTCCGCGCCTGCGTGACGGCCTCGAACGTCTGGCGCTCGTGCGCCGCGTAGCCCTTCACGGTGTTCACCAGGTTGGGGATGAGGTCGTAGCGGCGGCGCAACTGCACGTCGATCTGCGACCACGCGTCGTCGGTGCGGTTCCGGACGCGCACCAGCGAGTTGTAGGAGACGATCACGTAGAGGAGCAGCAGCACGAGGATCGCAAGCACGATCCACACGGCGATCATTGGGTCCTCCGATTCGAGGGACGGTGCGGGGGATACGGCCGCCTCATCATAGGATGCCCGCCCTCCGCTCCCCCGGCACGCTGGTGCCTGGCGCCGTTCTCGGCGTCAGCGCTTGCGAGCCCGGCCTGCGACCTCGGCGTAGAGCTCCAGGTAGCGCTCGGCCAGGCGGTCCATGGCGAACTCCGCGGCCCGGGCATCCGCCGCGACCGCGACCGTCTCGGCGAGCCGGCTGTCGGCCAGCACGCTTCGGAGCGCGTTCCCGAGCGCTTCGGGATCGCCGGGCGGCACGAGCACCGCGTCGACGCCGCTGCGGGCGACGTTGGAGTAGCCGGGCAGGTCACTGGCGACGATCGGCGCGTGCGCCGCCATGGCTTCCAGGAGCACCACGCCGAACGACTCACCGTAGAGGGACGGCGCGCAGAACACGTCGGCGCCGCGGAGCCGGCGCGCCTTCTCGTCGTCGTGGATCGCGCCGAGCCACTCGATGCGGTCGTCGCGGCGCGTGCGGGCCCGGAGGACGTCGGTCTCCGGGCCGTCGCCGCCCACCCAGAGTCGGACCTCCGGGGGGAGGCTCGACATCGCTTCGAGCAGCACCGACAAGCCCTTGCGTGGTTCGTGGCGACCCACGAAGAAGATCGTCGGGCCCTCCGTGGGCCACGGTGTCGCCTTGGCGAACCGCGCCACGTCGATGCCGTTGTGCACGAGCACGTACTCGCCACCGAGCGCATGTTGCGCCATGCACCGGGCGTCCTCGGAGACCGCGCACCGCAGGCTCAGCCGGCGGGCCGCGTACCGGGTGCCCGGCCGGAGCCACTTGTAGGCGGCGCTCCCCCCCGCGGCGTGGAAGGTGCCGACCATCGGCGCGGCGTCGAACAGGAGGGCGGTCATCGTGGGCCCGGGAACGAGCGGCTCGTGCAGGTGCACGACGTCGAACTGCTCGTCGCGCAGGGCGCGGATCGTCCGTAGGGCGCAGGCGGGGTCGGGCGCGATCGGAGCCATCGATCCGTTGGCGGCCAGAGGAACGCTGTTACCGAGGGGGGTGATGCCCACGTCGGGCGGCGCCCCGTCGCAGGGGCCGAGCACCCGGGTGGGGTGGCCGAGGGCACGCAGCGCCCGGGCCAAGGCGAGCACCTGGGTCTGCACCCCGCCGGGCAACGTGAGGCTGTAAGGGCACACCAGCGCGATGCGCATTGGCACGTCAGCCTACCTGGGCCGCTTCACAGGGGGGCCTTTCAAAAGGAACGGTGCCTCAATGGGGCAGCCACGCTTCGGGGTCGCGCGCCATGCGCGCGACCTTCGCGGGTAGGCGACCGGAGGCCACGTCCGCGACCGTGACCGCCTCGAGCACGGAGCGCAGGCTGGCCCGGACCGCGATCCACACCTCGACCAGGGCCTCGGTGACCCCGTGATACGCGGTCTGCTCCGGCCGGGTACCGCGCACGTTCGCGAGCGGCCCGTCGACCGCGCGGATGACGTCGGCCAGCGTCACCTCGTCGCCCGGGCGGGCCAGCCAGTAGCCGCCGACCGCGCCGCGCTGGCTGGAGACGATCCCCGCCTTCCGGAGGTCGCTCATGATGTTCTCGAGGAACTTGGTGGGGATGTCCTGGCTGCGCGCGAGCGCCTCGCCCTTCACCGGCGCATCGCTGTCGGTCGCAGCCAGGGCCACGGCCGCGCAGATCGCGTAGTCCGCCTTGGCCGAGATGTTCACGGGTCCATTGTGACCCGCACGACCCTCAGAGAAGCGACTCTCGCACCTCGAAGTGGGCGCGCAGCCGATCGCCGATCAGGTTCAGGCACAGCAGGGTGGAGAACATGGCGGCGATCGGCACGAACGCCATCAGCGGCGCTTCCCGCAGCGTGTTGCCCGACGAGCCAGCGACGATCATCTTCCCCCACGTGTTCGTCGATCCGGCGACGCTCAGCCCGAGGAACGCCAGCGACCCCTCCGCGACGATCGCCAGCGCGGTGCCCAGCAGTGCCAGGGCCGCCATCGGCACGAGGATGTTGGGCAGGATCTCGCGCACCATGATCCGCAGGCTCTTGGCGCCCAGGGCGCGGGCCGCGGTGACGAAGTCACGTTGCGAGTACGCCAACGTGTTGGCCCGCGCCAGGCGGCCGACGGGCGCGATGGCGAGGATGCCGATGGTCAGCAGGATCCACTGGAGCTTCTGACCGAGGAACGTGACGAGCAGGAGCGCGAGCACCACCGCGGGGAAGGCGAGGGAGATGTCGAAGATCGACATCACGAAGCGGTCGATCCTGCCGCGGTAGAAACCCGCGATCAGGCCGATCGTGCCGCCGATGGCCAGGCCGAACGCGACCGACACGAAACCGATGAGCAGCGAGACGCGGCCGCCCCAGATCGTGCGCGAGAGCAGGTCGCGTCCGCCGTCGTCGGTGCCCAACCAGTTGTGGTAGGTGAAGCCCCCGTTGCGAGGTCCGTGCAGCGTCTGGTTCGGGTCCGCGAGCGGGAGCAGCGGGGCCAGCGCGCACACGGCGACCACGACCACCACCCACGCGACCGCGGCCCAGAATCCGGGCCCGAGGCGTCGGCGGTCACGCACCGGCCGCTCCAGCGCACCGGGCGCCGGAAGCGTCGCGGCACCTGCGGGGGCCGCTGCCGCGGTTACGTCAGCCTGTACGGACACTTCGCACCCGGGGATCGAGGACGACGTAGAACGCGTCGACGAGGAAGTTGACGACGACGTAGGTCGTGGCGATGAGGAGCACCACGGACTGCACGACGAGGTAGTCCTTGCGGAAGACGGCGTCGACCACCGCCTTGCCGACACCCGGTATCGAGAAGATGTTCTCGACGACGAGCGCGCCTCCCAGCAGCGCGCCCACCTGCAGCCCCACGACGGTCACGAGCGAGAAGCTCGACGGTCGCAGCGCGTGACGCACGAGGATGCGCCAGCTGGGCAGGCCCTTGGCCCGGGCGGTGGTGATGAAGTCGTCTTGCAGCGTCTTGATGAGGTCGGTGCGCAGGAGGCGCATGTAGGTTGCCGCCGCCGGCAGGGCGAGCGTGAGCGCAGGCAGGAACATCGAGTGCACGCGATCGAAGAGGGTGTCGTCGAGATAGCGCGCGGGGAACGCCTGGGTGCGCACGGCCAGGAAGTACAGGAGGAGCACGCCGAGGGCGAAGTTCGGCACCGATATCAACGCGAACGACGCGGTCGTCGACGATCGATCGAACCAGCTCTCCGCCTTGTAGGCGCTCCACACCGCGATCGGCAGCGCCAGCACGAGGGCCAGCACCTGCGCGTAGCCCATCAGAAACAGCGACACCGGGATGCGTTTGCCCAGGATGGAGCTCACGCTCTCGCGGCTGTTGTAGGAGCGCCCGAGGTCGCCGTGCAGCGCGTCGCCCAGCCACCGCACGTACCGGGTCGGAATGGGGTCGTCGAGGCGCAGGTCCGCGCGCGCTTGCGCCCGCACCTGCGGGTCCGCGTACAGGGGGCCGAGGATCGACTTCAGCGGGTCGCCGAGCAGGTTCAGCGAAAGGAACGTGAGCAGGGTGACTGCGAAGAGGACCACGACCAGCTGGCGGACCCTGCGCAGCACGACGCGCCTACCGGTCGAGCCACATCTGGCCGACGTTGTGCGACCCGATGCTCGAGAGCCGGGTGCGCCCGCCCCCGGGGAACTTGCCCTCGACCACGTCGCCCACGTCGGACTTGGCCGCGATCTGCCAGATCGTGTGGCTGAGGAAGATGTAGATGTAGTCGTGGTTGATGTTCTGGGCGATCCGCTTCCAAGCGTTCACGATCTCGGCCTCGTCGGTGCTCTTGCGTTGCGCCTCGAGTGCGGCCTGGGTGTCGGGGTTGCAGTTCCGGGGCCAGTTGATCCCGAGCGCGCCCGGCTTGCCGACGTTGCGGCAGTCGAGCCAGACGAACTCACCCTCGGGATCGTCGCTGCCGAACTGCCGCCAGGTGACGACCTGATACTGGCCGAACGCCACCTGGATGATGTAGTCGTCCTGCAACACTTGCGACGACTTGATGTCGAACACCTGCTTCCAACCGTTGGTCAAGGTGTCGGCGACCAACTGGTTCGTGGCGCTCGGTCCGGTGTACTTGAACTCCATCTTGATCTTGCCGCCCTGGCACATGGCCGGCTTTTCCGCGCAGTACTCGGCGGCGAGCTTCTTCGCGCCCTCCGGATCGTCGGCCTCCTGCTTCACGTTCGGGTTGTTGTACTTGCTCTGCTTGATGAACATGCTGTCGGCGGGAGTGAGGATGCCCTGCCCGATGATCTCGAGGTAGTCCTTCTTCGGGGTGGCCAAGGTGAGGGCTTTGCGCACACGGATGTCGTCGAAGGGCGGGGACTGCGAGTTGATCATGACGAAGCCCTCTTCGCCGGTCGAGTTCTCGAAGCGGTTGATGCCCTTCTCGCCGCGCAGCTGCTTGACGGTCTGGGGGTCGCTCGTGTGCATCGCGTCGAGCTCTCCCGCGAGGAGCTGGTCGGCCCGACGGGCGGAATCGGTCTGGATGACGAACTCGATGCCGTCGAGGTAGACGGGACCGTTCCAATAGTCGTCGTTGCGCACGAACTTGGTGCTCTGGTCCTGCGTGCGGCTCTGGAACTTGAAGGGCCCGGTTCCAACCGGCTTCTGATTCAGGTCGGGGTTGGCCTTCGCCTCCCTCAACCACTTCGGCGAGGCGACGAAGCCCAGCTGGCTCGTCAGGTACAACGGGAAGCGCGTGATGGGCCCCGAGAGGTTGATGCGCGCGGTCAGGTTGTCGACGATCTCGACCTGGTTGGTCGGGGCGAGGATCGGCCTCGCCGCGTTGCTGATCAGCGGGTCGGCCAGCACCGCATCCGTGCCGGCTTTGATCGCCTCGGACGTGAGCGGGGTGCCGTCGTGGAACTTGATGTTCGGACGGAGCTTGACGGTCCACGAAGTGTACGCCGCGTTCGGCGTGATCGACTCCGCGAGATACGGCCTCACCTCGCCGGTGCTGTCGCGCTCGGCGAGCGGGTCGAAGACGGCGCCGCCCATCATGTACGCGGAGACGGCGAACCGGTTCGTCGTGGGGTTGAGCCCGTCGGTCTCGGCCTCCAGGCCGTACCGCAGCGTTCCACCCCGCTTGGGCGGGCCCTTCGGGCCCGCACCATCGGTGGTGGCGCCGGGCTTGGCGGTCTTGGTGTCGCTGCTGCTCGAGCACGAGGCCGCCACGAGCATCAGGCCGATCGCGACCACCACGGTCATGCGCCCCAGTCGCCCACGACGGTTCATGCGCCCTCCCCTTGCCTTTGGACGATCCGTGACCGGCGTCACACATCGCCCGCGCAGGTTACCCAAAGCGTCACGGCGGCTGCCCCTCGCGTCGGCCCGACCCGGCCCGGGCGTGGTCGAGCAGTCGAGACGACCGACCCCCACCCGCCCGCGGAACTACGACTTCACGCCCATGCCGATCAGGCCGAGGTAACCGTCGCCGTCCTTCGACACCGTCAGGATCGTCTGGTCGCTGAAGATGCTGTCGTCGTCGTTGAAGGTGTCACGACCCGGGTGCGCCGTGTAGGGCGCGGAGGCGAACACGGTGCCGTTCAGCGCGTCGTCGAAGTACAGCTGCGTCGTCAAGACCTCGCGGCTGGAGATGAAGACCTTGGCGTGGATGTGCACCGTCCGCCCCCGATACCAGCCCGGGTAGATGGTGGTGATCTCGGCGATGCCGTCCGCGTTCGTGACCTGCGCGCCGCGGAGATAGCGCTTTGCATCGGTCGTCGTCGCGCGACCTCCCTGCGGGCCGCCGGGGCCTCCCCCGCCTCCGGTCGACGCCGCTTCGAAACCCGAGTAGAGCCCCGCCGCGTCGCAATGCCAGATCTCGAAGACGGCGTCTCTGACGGGCGTGCAACCGTCGGAGGCCAGGATGCGGGCGGCGACCCGCAGCTTCCGCCCCTCACGGTCCTCGCGGATGTCGCTGCGGATCTTGTCCACGTCGATGTAGTACGGGCCCTCGATCGCGACGGGCGTCACCGTGCACCGGGCGGCATCGTCGAACATGTCCGGCCTGACGGCACCGGTCGTGCCGGTCGTGCCGGTCGTACGGCCGACGTCGGTCGAGGTCGCCTTCGACGGCACGACCGTGCTCGACGAGGCGTCGTCCTTCGAGCCCCCACACGCGGCGAGCACGACGCCGGCGCCGGCGGCACCGAGCAGGCCCAGCGCGCGTCGACGATGGATCGGCTGGAGCGGCATCTCGTTCTCCTCCTGCTCGTTGTCCGTGACCGTGGACGGCCCGGGCGAACACACAAGGTTGCCGCACCGTGATGCCCAGCATGGTCCCGCGCATGCGTCAGGCCGAGCGCGTACTAGAACAGGGGTGTGACCATTCGTCTCGCCGTCGCGCGTCTGACGGCGCCGGCAGCGTTGACGGTCATCCTGCTCGCGGCTCCGGCCTCGGCGGCTGCCCGCTCGCGTCCGCACGCCTCGACCGCGAGGGCAACCCGATCACGGGTTGCGCCGGCCCGGCGTCCGGGACGTGCGAAGGCGGCCGCGCCCGCTGCCTCACCTGTTCAGAGCGCGCCGATCGCGACTTCGGGCCATGGCAGCTCGTCGTCGACGACCGAGAAGCTCGTGGTCGGTAGCACGCTCTTGATCGCGGCCGGCTTGCTCTTCCGGGAGCTCACGGACTTCTGACGCCGATCCTGGCCGATCCCGTCGGGGCCCGACGACAGCGGCCTACTCGAGGTCGCTGGGCCAGTTGGGCTGGAAGATGTGCCACTGCTCGGGCGCGCGCCGCACGAGGACCTCGATCTCGTGGGCCAGCGCCTGCGTCACCCGGCCGACGTCGTAACGCATGCGCCCCGTGCGCGCGAGCGACACAGGCGGGCGCACGAAGGCGTGGTGGCCGTCGTGGCCGTCGAAGTAGACGGCGGCCGGCAGCAGCGCCGCGCCCGTGCGCAGCGCGAGCGTCGCGGGGCCGCCCGGGAGCGTGGTGCGCTCTCCGAAGAGGTCGACCTCGACGCCTCCGCCGGCGACGTCACGGTCACACATGAGCAGCGCGATGTGATTGGCCTTGAGCGCGCGGAGGACCGCCGTGCCCGCCTCCGGGCCGAGGCGCACGATCTCGATGCCCACCGCGCGTCGAACGCCCGCGAACCATTCGAACAGCTCCGGCGGCTGGAGGTCTTCGGCGACCGCGAGCAACGGCGTGCCTCGCCGTGCCAACCAGGCGCCGCCGAAGTCCCAGTTCCCGAGGTGGGTGATGGCGACGATCACGCCCTTCCCGTGGCCCAGCGCGTCGTCGAGGTACGTCATCCCCTCGCTCGACACGTGCGCGTCGATGTACTCGGGCGAGTACCGGGTCAGTCGGAACGCCTCCATCCAGTAGCGGGCGTAGGAGTCGAACGCCCGCTGCACCTCGCGGCGCAGGGCCCGCTCGTCGAGCGTGCCGCCGTGCACCCGCTGGAGGTGGCGGCCGATCATGCGGTGCCGCTGGCGCATGGTGCGCGCGAGCGTCTTGCCGAGCACCCAGGCCGCGCCCGACGCGACGCGCGCGGGCATCGCCTCCGCGATCGCGCCCGCGGTGCGGTACGCGTAGTAGGGGGTTCGCTCGCGCCAGGCGGTCAGGGACGCGTGTGGGCCCGCCGTCTCCACGCCGACGGCACGCGCGGACGATCGGCCCGGGGCAGGCGACGCCGGCGCCAGTCGCCCGTGCTCGCGACGCCGGCCACCGGCCGCCAGCTCCGCCACCGGCCGACCGGGCGTTTGACCTTGGGGGGTGCCGACGCCTGCCGCCAGACCTTGACGAAGCGTTGGACCGCGGTGATCAGGGTGAGCACGAGCATGACCCACAGCACCGGAACGAGCAGGACGCTGAACGCGAGCCCGAAGGCGAGGACGATGATCCGCTCCGCACGTTCCATCAGGCCGCCGCGTGCGTCGAGACCCAGCGACTCGGCCTTGGCCCGCTGGTAAGAGATCAGCGACGACGACGCGAGCACCGCCACCGCGAGGACGACGATGCGACTGCCGGGTCGCGAGGTGGCGAGGTACCACGCCACGCCCCCGAGCACGAGGCTGTCGGTGACACGGTCGGCGACCGAGTCGAAGAAGGCGCCGCGAACCGACGCGGTGCCGGAGGCCTTCGCGACCGCGCCGTCGAGCAGATCGGGGAGCGCGGCGGCGACGAGCAACACGACTCCCAGCCCGAGCCACCCGGCGCCGATCGTGACGGCTGCCGCCCCCGCCAGCACGAGACCGGCGGCGGTGAGGTGATCGGCGCTGATGCCGGTGCGACGGAGGTTCGTGCCGACAGGCACGAGGCCTTGTTCGACGCGCGTCCGCCAGCGTCCGTCGAACATCGGAGCTCCCTGTTCGTACTGGCTGTCGATTGCGGTTGTGTTGGCTGCTCCACGCTACAGGACACCCCACTAATCTGGCGACATTCCGTCCCCAATCCTCCAACGTGAGCGAGGCGCCCGGTGAAGAGCTTTCCCCCGGCCAGGATCCGTAACGTCGCCCTCGTCGGGCACGGCGGAGCCGGCAAGACCACCCTGGCGGAGGCGCTGCTCTACTGCTCGGGCGCGATCAACCGTCAGGGCCGGGTGGAGGACGGCACGACGACGACCGATTTCGATCCCGAGGAGGTCAAGCGCGGGATCTCGCTGTCATTGGCCCTCGCTCCGTTCGAGCACGACGGCTACAAGATCAACCTGCTCGACACCCCGGGCTACGCCGACTTCGTCGGCGACGTCCACGCCGCGCTGCGCGTCGCGGACCTCGCGGTCTTCGTCGTGAGCGCAGTGGAGGGCGTCGAGGTCCAGACGGAGGCGGCGTGGCGCATCGCCGCCCAGCTCGACGTGCCCCGCATGATCTTCGTCAACAAGCTCGACCGCGAGCGCGCGAGCTTCGAGCGCACGCTCGACGAGCTGCGCGAGAAGTTCGGCGCAGGGGTGGCGCCCCTCGAGCTGCCGATCGGCGAGGAGCTCTCGTTCCGGGGCGTCGCCGACCTCCTCACCGACACCGCCTACTTCTACGAGGGAGGGCCCGACGCGAAGGGAAGGGCCACGCCCGGCACCATCCCCGATGACATGGCCGACCGTGAGCACACCGTGCACGACAACCTGGTCGAGGGGATCGTCGTGGCGGACGACGACCTGATGGAGCGCTATCTCGAGGGCGAGACGATCTCGCCGAAGGAGCTGGAGGACACGCTGGCCCTCGGTGTCGACCAGGCCTCCGTCTTCCCTGTCGTGTGCGGCTCGGCGGTCAAGCTGGTCGGCATCGACCGGCTCGCCCAGTTCATCTGTGAGATCGGGCCCTCGGCGCAGAGGCGCCCCCCGGTCAAGGTGCGGGCCGGCGACGGCGAGACCGAGATCGCGAGCGACCCGGACGGCCCGGCCCTGGCCTTCGTGTTCAAGACGGTCGCGGATCCCTACGTCGGCAAGGTGACGTTCTTCAAGACGCTCTCGGGCACGGTGCGGCCGGACGCGCAGCTCACCAACCCGCGCACCCACGCCGACGAGCGCCTGCACGGCCTGTTCACGATGCGCGGCAAGGAGCAGGACACCCTCTCCGAGGTTCCCGCCGGCGACATCGGCGCGGTCGCCAAGCTGTCCGACACGGGCACGGGCGACACGCTCGCCCCCAAGGGCACACCCGTCGTGGTGCCCACCATCCAGGCGCTCGAGCCCGCGCTGTCGATCGCCATCGTCCCCCGGTCCAAGGGCGACGAGGACAAGCTCATGATCGGTCTCCACCGCCTTCAGGACGAGGACCCGGCGCTGCGGGTGAGCCGCAACGACGAGACGAAGCAGACCCTGCTCTCGGGGATGGGCGAGACCCATCTCTCGATCGTCACCGAACGGCTGGCGCGCAAGTTCGGTGTGGAGGTGAACACCGAGGAGGTGCGCGTCCCCTACCGCGAGACGATCACCGCGCAGGCCGAGGCCGAGGGCAAGTACAAGAAGCAGACGGGCGGTCACGGCCAGTTCGGGGTCGCGTTCCTGCGGGTGGAGCCGCTCGACCGCGGCGCCGGCTTCGAGTTCGTCGACAAGATCGTCGGTGGCTCGATCCCTCGCCAGTTCATCCCCGCGGTCGAGAAGGGCATCGCCGAGGCCATGGCGACGGGCGGTGTCTTCGGGTTCCCGGTGGTCGACGTGCGGGTCACGTGCTTCGACGGCAAGTACCACCCGGTGGACTCCTCGGAGATGAGCTTCAAGATGGCGGGCTCGCTCGGGTTCCGGGAGGCGATGGCGAAGGCCAGCCCGGTGCTGCTCGAGCCGATATCGATGCTCGAGGTCGTCGTCCCCGTGGCCCACCAGGGCGACGTCATGGGCGACCTCAACGCCCGTCGCGGGCGCGTGCAAGGGACCGAGTCGGCCGGCACCGGCGAGCAGATCATCACCGCCCTGGTCCCCACCTCCGAGGTCATGCGCTACGCGATCGACCTCCGCTCGCTCACGGGCGGCCGCGGCCGGTTCACCCTGGAGCACGACCACTACGACCTCCTGCCGTCCCACCTCACCGACCGGGTGACGAAAGCCATGGCCGAGAGCGCCAAGTAATCGGGCGCGGGCTGGTAGGTGAGCGTGTCCGCCTGCGAGGAGTGCGGCTTCGACGCCGAGTCCCTGTCCCCCGCCGACGCGACCACGTCACTGCGGAGCTTCGCCCGGCGCTATCGCGCCCCGCTCACCCGTTTCCTCCCGGCCGAGGACGGTGACGCGATCGTGCGACAGCGACCCGAGCCCTCGACCTGGTCGGCGCTGGAGTACGCGTGCCACGTGCGCGACGTGTTCGACGTCTACGCGGTGCGGGTGGAGCGGACGTTGGTGGAGGACACACCGACGTTCGAGTCGATGGACCGCGACGGACGCGCAGAGCGCGACCATTACAACGAGCAGGACCCGGGCGCGGTGGCCGACCAACTGGCGTCCAACGCGGAGCGGCTCGCGGGTCTGCTCGACGGTGTCGACGCCGGCGACTGGGAGCGCACTGCGGTCAATCCCTACCCCGAGCCGGCACCGCGCACCCTGCTGTGGATGGCGCGCAATGCGGTGCACGAGGGCAGCCACCACCTCCTCGACATCGGCCGCGTCCTGCGATCGGTGCGCGGCAAGTGAGCCAGCCGTGAGCGGCTACGTCTGCCCTGAGTGCGGGCTCGACTACGACACGATCTCGCCGTCAGACGCGGTCGCTGCGGTGCGCTCCTTCCCCCGGCGCTACCGCGAGAAGCTCCTCGGGTTCACCGACGACACCGCCGACGATCTCGACGCGGTCGTGCGGCGCCGGCCCGAGCCGTCCGTCTGGTCTGCGCTCGAGTACACCGCGCACGTCCGCGACATGCTCGAGTGGATGGCCGACGCGATCCGGCGCATGAACCACGAGCGTGAGCCCACCGTCGACTGGTTCGACCCCGACAAGCGCGCGCTCGCCGATCGTTACAACGACCAGGACCCGGTTCGCGTCCTCGACGGGCTGACGGCCGCCGCCGACCGGCTGGCGGTCGTGCTGCGCGACGTCGACGCGGGCGACTGGGGCCGGCTCGGCGACTTCCCGTGGGGCAGTCGCGACATGCTCACGATGGCGCGCAACGCGGTCCACGAGGGCGCTCACCACCTGCGAGACGTCGACCGCGTCCTCCGGGCCGTCGTCGGCCACCCCCCGCCCCCCGCGTGAGTCAGCCTCCGCTGAGCGCGACCCAGTCCTCGGGGTTGTCCTCCACGAAGTGGCCGACGACGCGTCCGTCGACGGCATCGACGACGACATAGCCCCGCTGCTCGGGCGGGTCCTCCGCCGAGTACAGGAGGATGCGCCACGTCGGGCGACTGCGCATGCCGCGCCAACCGAGCTGCGCCGAGGCGTGGCCCACGGGGAAACCCACCTCGCGCACGGCAGCCACCAGCGCGTCGGTGTCGCGCACGGCCAGCGGCCACGCGGTGGCCACGTGGTAGCAGCCGATGAGCAGCAGCGCGACCCCCGCGACGAGCGTGCCGTGGTTGACGAGGACACGGTCGTCGCCACGGTGGGTCGCCCAGAGGGCGAGGCACCCTACGGCAAGCGTCAGGTAGATGATTCCCGGGATCCGCCGGCGGCGGATGTCGGGGAAGGTGTACTGGCCGACATAGCCGCTGACGTCGAGGTCGGCCGGCAGCTCGTCGCGATGCTCGTCGCTCATGACCGGGGCCACACCTTCCCCAGGCGCGCGTACGTGGCGGGCAGGGACTCGGGCAGCACGCGCGCTTCCGCGAGCGAGGTCATGAAGTTCGTGTCGCCTTCCCACCTGGGCAGGCAGTGCACATGGAAGTGGCCCGGCACGCCTGCGCCGGCGGCCCGACCCAGGTTGGCGCCGACGTTCAAGCCGTGGGGCGAATACGCGGTCTTCAGCGCGCGCACGGCGACCGCAAGCAACCCCCACAGCGCACTCGCCTCGTCCGCCCGCACGTCCTCGAGCTCGGCCACGTGCCGAACGGGCAGCACCATGAGGTGGCCGCTCGTGTAGGGAAAGGCGTTCAGCACCGCCGCGCAGGTGTCGTCGCGCCACAGCAGGTACGTCTGCTCCGGGGGCTCCTCACTGGCGAGGATGCGACAGAACACGCAGCCGCGATCCGCCTCCGCGCCGGACGCCGAGCCCACGTAGTCGCTGCGCCATCCGGCCCACAGCCGTTCGAGCGTCACCGCCGTTCGCGCGTCACAGTCGTTTCGCGCGTCACGAGCATCAGGCGCGGGCGAGGACGTCGGCTCGCAGGCGTTCGACGAACTCGTCGACCGCGACCCCGCGCTCGACGTCGCGGTCGCGGGCATTGACACCGACGGTGCCGCCGGCGACGTCGTCGTCGCCCACCACGAGGACGTACGGGACCTTCTCGACCTTCGCCTTGCGGATGCGCGGCTGGAGCTTCTCGGACGCCGGCACCATGTCGGCTCGAAAGCCCTCGGCCATCAAACGGTCGACGATGCGGAACGCGTAGCTGTCGTGGTCGTCGCGCACGGGCAGCACCCGGGCCTGGACGGGTGCGAGCCAGACGGGGAACGCGCCGGCGTAGTGCTCCACGAGGATGCCGAAGAAGCGCTCGATCGAGCCGAAGAGCGCGCGGTGGATCATGATCGGCGAGTGGCGGGCGTTGTCCTCGCCGGAGTAGGTGATGCCGAAGCGCTTCCCCATCTGGAAGTCGACCTGCAGCGTGGACAGCTGCCACCTGCGCCCGATCGCGTCGCGGACGTGCACGTCGATCTTCGGACCGTAGAACGCGCCCTCTCCGTCAGCGACCTCATAGGCGAGACCCGACGACTCGATGGTCTCGAAGAGCGCGGCCGTCGCGAGCTGCCAGTCGTCGTCGCTCCCCACCGACTTGGCGGCAGGTCGGGTGGAGATCTCGGCCTCGAAGTCGTCGAAGCCGAACGTGCGAAGGAGTCGGAGCACGAACTCCAGCAGCGACTTCAGCTCGGGCACGATCTGCTCGGGGGTGCAGAAGATGTGGCTGTCGTCCTGGGTCATGCCCCGCACACGCAGCAGGCCGTGCAGCACGCCCGAGCGCTCGAAGCGGTACACGGTGCCGAGCTCGAAGAGCCGCAGCGGCAGGTCGCGGTAGGACCGAAGGCTGCTCCGGTAGATGAGCAGGTGGAAGGGGCAGTTCATCGGCTTCGGGTAGTAGCTCGCCCCCTCCATCTCCATCGGGGGGTACATGTTCTCCGCGTAGAAGCCGAGGTGCCCGCTCGTCTCCCACAACAGCGACTTCGCGATGTGCGGTGAGAAGACCAGCTGGTAGCCGGCCGCCTCGTGCTCGGCACGCGAGTAGTCCTCCATCAGCTTGCGCACCATCGCGCCTTTGGGGTGCCAGACGGCGAGCCCGGGCCCGAGCTCCTCCGGGAACGAGAAGAGGTCGAGCTCCGCGCCGAGCTTGCGGTGGTCGCGCCGTTCCGCCTCGGCCAGCCGGTGCAGGTGGTCGTCGAGCGCCTTCTGCGACTCCCACGCGGTGCCGTAGATGCGCTGCAGCTGCGGTCGCTTCTCGTCGCCGCGCCAGTAGGCGCCGGCGACGCGCATGAGCTTGAACGCGCCGAGCCGTCCGGTGTCGGGCACGTGGGGGCCCCGGCAGAGGTCGACGAACGTGGGCGAGTTGCGGTACGCGCTCACCACCCCGTCGCCGGCTCCCTCCGACGTCGCCAGGTCGTCGCCGGCCGCGTCGATCCCCTCGATGATCTCTCGCTTGTAGGGCTGGTCCGCGAACAGGGCGAGGCCCTCGTCGCGGCTGTGCTCCTCGCGCTCGAAGGGCTGCCTTTCGGCCACGATCTCGCGCATGCGTGCCTCGATGCGCTCGAGGTCGTCGTCGCTGAACCGCGCGTCGTCGGGCAGGTCGAAGTCGTAATAGAAGCCGTCCTCGATGGAGGGGCCGATCGCGAACTTCGCTCCCGGCCAGAGGTCGAGGACGGCCTGGGCCATCACGTGCGCGGTCGAGTGGCGGAGGACGGCGCGTCCCTCGTCGGTGTCGGCCGTGATGATGGCCACTGTCGCCCCGTCGGGAAGCGGACGGTTGAGATCGTGCGGCCGGTCGTCGACGATCGCCGCGACCGCGGCCTTCGCGAGCCCTCGGCCGATCGACGCGGCCAAGTCGGCTGCCGTGCTGCCACCGGGCAGCGTGCGTGCGGAGCCGTCGGGGAGGGTGACGGTGATCCCGCCGCTGGTGCTGGCCATCGCCGGGCGATGGTACCGGCGCTCAGCGCGCGGCCCACTCCTTTTCGAGCTGCGCAGTGTCGAGGCCGGCAACCCGCGTCAGCGCCTGGTCGACCTGCAGCTCCTCGCTACCAGGCACCACCTTCTCCGCGCCCAACGTGCGGATGAGCTCGGCCGGAGCCCCCACACCCCGACGGGCGGCGAGGAACGACATCACCGAACGGCTCTCCGCGTAGCTCAGGTTGATCGCGTCGCGGCCGCCCACCGTGAACTCGTAGTCGAGCGGAAGATGGCCGTCGCTCCCCGCAGGATCGCGCTCGTCGGTACGGCGGCCGAGCGCCACCCAGTCGGCCACGCCCTCGTGCACCCACGACGGGATCGACGGCCCCGCGATGGGCGCGACCGCGACGTGGTCGAGCTCGTGGGTGAGCGTGCGGACCTGGTCGTCGCGGCCGTAGCGGCTGAGGTTGCGGTCCTGGATGTAGATGCGCGGGGCGGTCGCCTCCCAGTCGCGGTCGCGGACCGCGCCGTACGCGACGAACGCGACGAAGTTGTCGAGGTCGAACGTCGACTGCAGGATGAGCCCCAGCTCGTCGACCGAGGCGGGCAGGATCAACGGCACGCGGTGCGACCAGGGCTCGGTCCACCGCTGGTCGAGCCTGGCGATGGCCTCCTCGGCGACGGCGGCCAGGTTGCGCGCCCGTCCCGCGTCGGGCGGATGGCTGAGCACCAGGAAATGGGCCGTGCGTTGCACCGCGACCGGTCCCTGGTCCCACAGGCCGCGGAAGCCGTCGACGCCCAGCGGTGCCAGGTCCGCGTCGGCCGCCACGTACCAACGGTCGCCACGACGCACGAACGTGAGGAACAGCGACTCGACATCGTCGCGGTCGTCGTAGTCCACGAAGCGCATCCGCATGCGGGTCTCGGGCAGGAACGTCGGCGCGCCGCCGTAGCGCGGGGAGAGGTCGGCGCCGAGGTCACCCGTGTCGTCGAGCCGGGCGGTGAGGGAGAACGACGCGAGCGGGAGCGACCGCAAACCGTCGAACGACGACGCCTGCGCGAGCCGGAACCCAGCGGGCGCGACCGGGTCGACGGTGGCGAGGAACCCCTCACGGTCGCCGCGCCGGACCGCGTCGACCCTCGCGTCGAGGACGCGCTGCACCTCGGCCAGCGCGGCGGGCGGGGCAGGCGCCGTCGTCGACGACGGCGCGGCAGCGTGGGCGGCGAGAGTCGCGGCCGCGACGCTCAGGCCCAGGAGGACGCGCCCCGGTGCGTTCATGCCTCCATGGTGGACCGTTTCGGGTGCCGCGGCGCGCGCCCCCGACCCGTTCTCTGAACGATCGGGGTGGTCAGCGCAACGCGGATCGTTCAGAGAACCGGGGCGGTGGGGCCGGTCAGAGATCGATGCCGAGCAGCGCGGCGGCCTCGGAGACGCCGCCGCCCGCGGCAGCCGCCCGGTCGATCGCGGCGATCGCGGCGGGCGTGTCGAGGTCGGCGTCGAGCGCGTCGCGCACATCGTCGAGCGCAGCGCTCCCAGTGCCGGCGGCCCGCCAGCGAGCGAGGCGCGCGGCCGCGGCGGGCATCAGCGCGGTGCTCCACTCCCACGAGTCGCGGTAGTGGTGGGAGACGATCGCGATGCGCACGACCATCGGCTCCCACTCCTTCACCAGCTCACTGACGAACACCAGGTTGCCCACCGACTTCGACATCTTCTCGCCGTCCATGCGCACCATCGCCTGGTGCATCCAGTGCCGCACGAACAGTTGCCCGGTTGCGGCCTCCGACTGGGCGGCCTCGCACTCGTGGTGCGGGAAGATCAGGTCGGTGCCGCCGCCGTGCAGGTCGATGGTCGTGCCGAGCTCGCGCAAGGCGAGCGCGGAGCACTCGATGTGCCAGCCCGGGCGGCCCGGCCCCCACAACGACTCCCACGAAGGCTCGTCCGGCGCCGATGGCTGCCAGAGCACGAAGTCGAGCGGATCGCGCTTGTTGGCGTCGTCGGGCCTGCCCCCGCGCTCGGCGGCCAGCTCGAGCATCCGGTCGCGGTCGTAGTGACTCAGCTGACCGAAGCGCTCGAACGAGCTCACGCTGAAGTACACGGCTCCGCCGGCCTGATACGCGTGGCCACGGTCGAGCACCATGCCGATGAAGCCGAGGATGTCGTGGATGGCCGACGTGGCGCGCGGCTCGCTGAAGCACGGCAGCGTGTTGAGGACGCGCATGTCCGCGTCGAAGCGGGCCATCTCCTCGGCGGCCAGGTCGAGGTAGTGGACGCCGAGCTCGCGCGCCTTGTGCAGGATGTCGTCGTCGACGTCGGTGACGTTGCGGACGCATTGCGTCTCGTGGCCGAGATCGCGCAGGCGCCGTTGCAGGACGTCGTAGGTGACGTAAGCCGCCGCGTGGCCGAGATGCGTCGAGTCGTACGGGGTGATGCCGCACGTGTACATCGTGACCACCGGGCCCGGCTCGAAGGGGACGATCGCGCGCCGCGCCGTGTCGTAGAGCCGCATGCTCACGGGCTCAGACGTCGATGCCGGTGAGCCGCACCGCGGCGCGGGTCTTGTAGCGGACGTTCAACTGCAGGATCACGGCGGCGAAGGCCTCGATCGGGGCCGCGTTCGAGAGCCTGCCCGAGTCGAGCGGGCGCAGCCCGGGGATGAGGTCGACGAGGTCGGCCGTGACCTTGGTGGCGAGACGGTGATCGGAGCAGATCAGCACGTCACTCTCCATCGGGTGGTCGAGGTTTGCCAGCTCCTTGGCCGGAAGATGGTGGAAGGCGGCCGCGACCAGCGCGCCGGGGACCTCCGCCTGCACGCTCGCCGCGACCGAGCCGCGTGGCGGCACGAGCGGCTGGAACTCGTCGCCGACGCGCGCCAGTGCATTGGCCATGGAGATGACGACCTTGCCCTTCAGCGCGTGGGCCACTGACGCCGCAGTCCCGGCGGCCGCGTCCCACGGCGTCGCCACGATGACGATGTCGGCCCGCGAGGCCCGCTCGTTGTCCGCGGCGGCGAGTGGGAGGTCGCGGTCGGGCCACTGTGCCTTGATGCGCTCGCACGTCTCGGCGGCCCGCTCCTTGTGGCGCGACCCGATGATGACCTCGACGCCCACCGACGACAGACGCGCGGCCAGGCCGCGTCCGGCCGGACCGGTACCTCCGAGGATCGCCACTTGCACGGGCGAAACACTGGCACAGCCCGCGTTCCTGGCGCGCCGGACGTCAGGTCGTGGCGAGATCTCTGAGGACGCCCGCGGCGAGGGCCCGGGTGCCCCGGCGATTGACCTCCGCACCCGCCACCGCACCGGCGAGCAACGGGGCCAGCGCGGTGAGGCTGCGAGCGGTGCGTCGAACCAGACGGCGGCGCACCAGCTGTGCGGCTTGCCGGCGGGCGCCAACGCTCAACAGCGCGGACAGGCCCGTCGGGGTGGCGAGCGCGGCCGCGGTGACGCCCCGGCCCTCCGCCCACGCGCGCGCGAGGAGCAGGCCCCGGTCGCGACCTCGTCCCGGGACCGGCCGGCCGTACACCTCGTGCAGCTCGGCGATCAGCTTCATCTCGACGGCGGCGACGGCCAGCGTCTCGACGACGAGCTCGACCGGTATGGCGAGCCAGCTCGGCGGGCTGAACTCCTCCGCCGCGACCAGCGCCCCGGCAGTTGCGCCCATCCCGGCGGTCACCCGCGACGCGTTGTGGATCAGGGTCTCGGCGAGCTCCGGCGGCCCCAGAGCGGGGTACTGCTGGCGCAGCAGCGCGAGGTCGCGCACCGGCACACGCGGCGCCGCGTCGATCAACGCGTCGGCGAGCCAGCGACCCGACGCGACGGCACGCGTCCCGGCCTGACGCATGGAGTCGACGGCCAGGCGCGCGGCTCGCGCCAACCCGCCCGCCGAGGTCTCGCGGCCACCGGCCAGGTCGCCGATCGCCTCGCCCAGCTCGCTGCGGTCCTCGCTCACGGGTTCGTTTCGGTCCTCGCTCACGGCCGGTCGGTGTACCCGGGATGGGCGACCGCCAACTTCGCGCTGACCGTCGCGCGGACGACCTCGATCACCTCGGCCCGCCGGTCATCGAGGGTGCCGTCGCGGATCGCGGCGGCCAGCTCGGCCTCGTCGGCCACCCCGAGCTGCGCCAGCGCGGAGGCGTGCGCATCGCGTTGGTCCGGGCCCATGGCCATCTCGCGCTCGACGATGCCGAGAACGTTCGCCGCGACGCGGGCGTGGAAGCGCACGCGTCCCTCGGTCGCGTCCATGACGTCGCGCTCGATGAACTCGCGCACGGCACGGACGAGCTCGTCGGCGCCGGGGACGTCGTGGGGAGCCGTCACGCGATCAGCTCCAACAGGTCCCATTCGTTCTCGCACACGCGGCGGCCGATGGCGGCGAGCTCCACGGAACGAGTCGCGCCCGAGAGATGGGTCAGCGCCTGCACGATGCACATGATCCCCCACTTGAGCGTGCCGAGGACCTCCCACCAGCGCACGACGCTCGGGTCGACCGCACCACCTCCGGCGTCCTCGTAGGCCGTGAAGAGGTCGTCCTCGTCACCGAAGCCGCCGACGCGCTTGTCGTTGACCCCGAAGCGCCAGGCCTTCACGCACAACCAGCCCAGGTCCTCCATCGGGTCGCCGAGATGCGCGAGCTCCCAGTCGAGCACGGCGCGCACGCCCTCGGGCCCGACGACGAGGTTGCCGTTGCGGAAGTCGCCGTGGACGATGGTCGTGGCCGAGCTGGGCGGTTGGTGCTCGCGGAGCCACAGAAGGGCGAGCTCGAAGGCCGGGTGCGGTTGCGCGAGACCGTCGAGCATGGCCTGCCAGGTCGGCAGGGGGTCGGGCTGCTCGAGCCCCGGAACCGCGTCGACGGGGATGCGGTGGAGGCGGCTCAGGATGCTGCCGCACTGCGCCGCCAGGCGTGTGCGGGTGGCAGCGAGCGACTCCTCGCGCAGGATGCGCCGCGGAATGGTCTCGCCTTCGATCCGCTCGACGACGAGGCCCCCCTCGACCGAGGCGATCACGCGGGGGACGGGAACACCCGCAGCCGCGGCGGCACGCAACAGCGCACCCTCGTCGACCGCCTGCCCGCGCGTCCGACGCAGAACCAGGCGCTCGACTGACTCGTCGGCCACCACCGCATCGAACGACCACGTCTCGCTTGTCGCTCCGCCCGATAGGCGGCGCAGTCCGTCGACCCGAACGTCGTCGCCCCACACCCCCGCGAGCGTGTGACGCAGCTCGTCGGCCAGATCCTCCACGAGCGCCGACGCTACTGTGCGGCAATGGCGACTCAGGAGCAGATCCGCAAGACCATCGACGCGTATGTCGACGCGCTCGCGCGCGCGGACCGGGACAGCTGGATGGGTCTGTTCGCTCCCGATGCGGTGCACATCGACCCGGTCGGCACGCCCCCCAACGTGGGCCGCGATGCGATCGGCGCCTTCTGGGACCGCGCCATAGGCATGGCCGACGCGCTCGTCTTCGACGTGCATCACCTCCACGTCTGTGGTGACGAAGCGGCCATGGTGTTCACCGGCACGGTGCGCCTCGGCGACGGCGGGATGGTGTTCGACGGTGTCGACATCCTCGAGTTCGACGACCAGGGGCAGATCGCCGGGCTCCGCGCCTACTGGGACGCGGCCGCGATGCGCCCGCTGAGCTGACGTGCGCCTCCGCATCTTCACCGAGCCCCAGCAGGGCGCCACCTACGAGCAGCAGCTGGCCATGGCCCGGGTCGCCGAGGACGAGGGGTTCGACGCCTTCTTCCGGTCCGATCACTACCTCAACTTCGGCGGGGGCGACGGACGGCCGGGGCCGACCGACTCGTGGATCACGCTCGCGGGCCTGGCCCGCGAAACCTCGACCATCCGCCTGGGCACGCTCGTCAGCGCGGTGACGTTCCGCCTGCCCGGGCCCCTCGCGATCTCCGTGGCCCAGGTCGACGCCATGAGCAACGGCCGCGTCGAGCTGGGACTGGGCGCGGGTTGGTTCGACGCGGAGCACACGGCCTACGGCATCCCGTTCGGCACGTTCGGCGACCGCTTCCAGCACCTCACCGAGCAGCTCGAGATCCTGACCGGTCTGTGGTCCACCGCTGATGGCGCGACCTTCGACTACGACGGCCGCCACTACACGCTGCGGGACTCACCTGCCCTGCCCAAGCCCGTCCAGCGCCCGCACCCCCCGCTCATCCTCGGCGGCGCCGGCCCGAGGCGCACCCCCGAGCTCGCGGCGCGTTTCGCCGACGAGTTCAACGTGCCGTTCCATTCGGTCGCCGACTTCACCCGCCAGGTCGGCAACGTGCGCGGCGCGTGCGAGGCCAACGGCCGCGATCCGGGGTCGATCGTGTACTCGACGGCCGTCACGGTCGTGTGCGGCAGCGACCAGGCCGAGGTCGAGCGGCGGGCGAAGGCCACGGGGCGAACGGTCGAACACTCGCGGCTCGCGGGCCCCACGGGAACCCCCGATGAGGTCGTCGAGCAGCTGCGCGCCTACGCCGACGCAGGCGCGGAACGCGCCTACCTCCAGCTGCTCGACATCGACGACCTCGACCATGTCCGGCTGCTGGCGGCCGAGGTGGCGCCCCACCTCGCGTAGCGTGAGCGTGACCGCGGCGGTGCTCCTCGACTTCTACGGCACGCTCGCCCGCGCCACCGCATGGGGCGCGACGCACGACCAGGTGCTGGCCCGCCACGGCTACCGGACCGGCGTCTCGCTGCAGGGCTGGCTGAGCGACGACGGCCTCTACGACGGCCAGGAGCACCACGAGCACTCCCGCAGCCGTGACCACTACCGCGCCTGGGAGCTCGCGCGCCTACGGGCACTAGCCCGCCGGGCCGGGGTCGGGCCTGACGACCTCGACGCCCTCGTGGCCGACCTCGACGCCGCGGGCAAGGAGTTCACCCTCACCGCGTACGACGACTCCGCGGTCGCGCTCCGGGAGCTGCGCGAGCGCGGCGTCGTCGTGGCCGTGTGCTCGAACTGGGATTGGGACCTCGACCGGGCCCTCACCGCCACCGGACTGGCCGATCTGATCGACCACCAGGTGACGTCGGCGCGCGCCGGCGTCCGCAAGCCCCACCCGCACATCTACGGGCACGCGCTCGGCCGCTGCGGGGTGGCGCCGCAGGACGCCCTGTTCGTCGGCGACTCGATGAGCTGTGACGTGCAAGGACCACTCAACGTGGGCATTCGTGCCGTCCACGTCTGGCGCGGCGACCTCGATCCGCCGCCTCTTCCCGCTGGCGCGCACCGGGTGCGCGATCTGCTCGAGCTCCTCGACCTGCTCTGACGCGCCACCTCGCGCTCGATGACCAGGAGTGTCATCGTCCTCCCAGATGGGCCTACCGCTCCGTGGTCGTCGGGTGCATCATGACGTGCCCACCTGGAGGGGGTGGGGATGAAACCCGCTCGCGCCACCGGCGTCGCGTTGTTGCCGGCGACGGGGGTTCGGCGGCGCAACCGCATCACCGGTACGGCGGCGCGTTCGGGGGGGCGCGCCGTCGTCGGCGGTTCCCTCCGCCCCGCAGGCCCGGGGAGCTCAGCCGCGCAGGAAACTCAGGCGCAATGTCCGGCGGGGGTTGTCGGCGTTGAGGTCGACGAGCACCACGCGCTGCCACGTCCCCAGCGCGATCCGCCCCGACAGCACGGGCAGCACGAGCGACGGGCTCACCAGCACCGGCACCAGATGGTCGGCGCCGTGGCCCGGTGAGCCGTGCGAATGGCGGTAACGGTCGTCACGCGGGAGCAGCCGGTCGAGCAGCTCGTCGAGGTCGGCCTCGGAGCCCGAGCCCGTCTCCATCAGCGCCACACCGGCGGTCGCGTGGGGTGCGAAGACGTGCACCAGTCCGTCGCCGCGTTCACGGCAGAAGCGGGCGACCCGCTCGGTGACGTCGGTGACGTGGTCGGCGCGCGTCTCCAGCGTGAGTTCGGTCGTCTCCATGAGCGGAACGTACCCGGACGGATAACCTGACACGCGTGTCGGAGACCCCGTGCGACGTGACCGGGCGCCCCGTCTCGCCCCGTGCGCTCGACCTCGACGTCTTCTTCAGCCCTCGCACGGTCGCGGTCGTGGGCGCCTCCGACACGCCGCAGCGGCCGAACACCGCCATGTACCAGAAGATCTCGGCCTGGGCCGAGGCGGCCGGCGCCCGGGTGTTCCCGGTCAACCCCAACCGTGACCAGATCGACGGCGTCGCGTGCCACCGTTCGGTGCTCGACGTGCCGGTCGACGTCGACCTGGCGGTGATCCTCGTCGGCGATGCGCTGCCCGCGCTCGAGGAGGCGATCGAGAAGAAAGCCCGTTTCGCGGTCGTCTTCGCGGCCGGCTTCGCCGAGGTCGGCGCCGAGGGCGAGAAGCTCCAACGGCAGATGGAGGAGCTCGTCGCCACGAGCGACATGCACCTGCTCGGCCCCAACACCAACCTGAACGCCTTCGAGCAATTCCGGGACGACCTGCCCGGGCGGTCGATCGCGCTGATCACCCAGAGCGGCCATCAGGGCCGGCCCGTCTTCCAGGGACAAGAGCTCGGCATCCGCCTCTCGCACTGGGCACCCACGGGCAACGAGGCCGACCTCGAGTTCGCCGACTTCGCCACCTTCTTCGCCACCCGGCCCGAGGTCGGAGCGATCGCCTGCTACATCGAGGGCTTCAAGAACGGGCGCACGCTGCTCCTCGCCGCCGACGAGGCGGCGCGCCACGGCGTCCCGATCGTGTGCGTGAAGGTGGGCCGAACCGACGCGGGACGCTCGATGGCCAAGGCCCACACCGGCCACCTCACCGGTTCCGACGCGGTGACGTCGGCCGCCTTCCGGCAGTTCGGCGTGACCCGCGTCGACGGTCTCGACGAGCTGCTTGACACCGCGGCGATGTTCGCCCGCACCGAACCTCCCCGTCGCGTCGAGGGCGCCCACGGCGCCGTCAACACCATCGTCGACGGCGTTTGCGTCTACTCCATCTCGGGCGGCACCGGCGCCCACATGGCCGACATGCTCGCAGCCGCGGGCCTCAAGCTCCCCCAGCTCACCGAGGAGACGCAGCGGCAACTGCACGAGTGGATCCCCTCCTACCTGCGCGTGTCGAACCCGGTCGACAACGGGGGTGCTCCCTCCGCGGACTGGCGCGGGCGCAAGATCCTCGACGCCATCGTCGCCGACCCCAACGTCGGCATGCTGATCTGCCCGATCACGGGCGCGCTTCCTTCGATGGGCAACCGGCTCGCCAAAGATCTCGTCGACGTGGCCGCCACGACCGACAAGCCGGTGTTCGTCGTCTGGGGATCGCCGGTCGGCGACGAGGAGGCCTACCACGACATCCTGCTGGCCAGCGCCGTGCCGGTCTTCCGTACGTTCGCCAACGCGGTCACGGCGGCCCGCGCCTACTTCGGCTACCACGCGTTCCGCGCCCGGTACCTGTCGCCCTTCACCCGCATGGTGCGCCGCCCCCTGCGCGCCGCCGCGCCGGCACGGACCATCCTCCGCGCCGCACCCGCACTCTCGGAGCTCGAGTCGAAGCAGGTGCTCGCCGCCTACGGGATTCCCATCACGCGCGACGTGCTCGTCACCTCGGAGAAGGAGGCCGTGCGCGCCGCCGAGGCCCTCGGGTTCCCCGTCGTCCTGAAGGTGTCGTCGCGCGACCTGCAGCACAAGTCCGATGCGGGGTTGGTGGCCGTGGGCGTCAGGTCGCCGAAGCGGGTACGGGCGACGTACGCGGCGATGATGGAGCAGGCACCCGATGTCGAGGGCGTGCTCGTGTGCGAACAGGTCGACGACGGCGTCGAGACGGTGGTGGGCGTCTCCCACGACGAGCTGTTCGGTCCGGTGGTGATGTTCGGGCTCGGAGGCGTGTTCGTCGAGGTCCTCCGTGATGTCACCTTCCGCGTGCCCCCGTTCGGCCGGAACGAGGCCCGGCGCATGGTGGAGGAGGTGCAGGGCTACCCGTTGCTGCGCGGCGCGCGCGGGCGGCCCAGGGCCGACGTGACCGCGCTGGTCGACGTCATCATGAAGGTGCAGCGCCTCGCGGTCGACCTCCACGCCGACTTGGCCGAGCTCGACATCAACCCGCTCGCGGTGCTGCCGAAGGGCGCGGTCGCGCTCGACGCGCTCGCCGTGCCTCGCTAGCCCCCAAAGGAGACCGATTGTCCGAAGACGCGCGATCGTCCGAAGCCGCCGACGTCCTGCGCCGCGTGGAGAACGGTGTGCTGTGGATCACGCTCAACCGTCCCGATGCCGGCAACGCCATGAAGGCGGAGATGCGCAACCAGATCGCCGACTGGCTCGACGAGGCGTCCGGCGACCCCACCGTGCGCGCCATCGTCATCACCGGCGCGGGCGAGAAGGGCTTCTGCACGGGCGCCGACCTGCGGGGCGGCCGCACGCAGGCGGCGCCGCGACCCGAGGGGGTACCGGAGCGCATCGTCGGCGATGCGGCGCGGATGATCCGCACCGGATGGCAGCGCCTGGTGGGCTCGATCCTCGACTGTGAGAAGCCCGTGATCGCGGGCGTCAACGCGACCGCGGCCGGCGGCGGCATGCATCTCGCGCTCGCGTGCGACCTCGTGATCATGGCCGAGGAGGCGCGGCTCATCGAGGTGTTCGTCCGGCGGGGCATCGCACCCGACGCCGGGGGCGCGTACCTCCTCACCCGCCTCGTCGGCCCGCAGAAGGCCAAGGAGCTCTTCTTCTTCGGCGACGACGTCTCCGCCACCGATGCCGAACGCATCGGCATCGTCAACAAGGTCGTTCCCCGGGCCGAGCTGGAGAAGACGCTCACCGAGTGGGCCGAACGCCTGGCCCGCGGGCCGACCAAGGCCATCGGGTTCGCCAAGTGGCTCACGAACCGGGCCCTCGACTCCGACCGCCACGGTTCCTTCTGGGACGAAGCGTACGCGCAGGAGCTCGTGAACCACACCGAGGACGCGCGCGAGGGCCTCGTCAGCTTCGTCGAGCGCCGCCCGCCCGAGTTCAAGGGCTGGTAGGCCACGCCCGACGTGGAGCCGCTGCTGCTGAAGGACCGTACCGCCATCGCGGGAATCGGGCAGACCGCGTACGCGAAGTCGTTGCCCGACTCTGAGCTCGTGCTCGCGTGCCGGGCCATCAAGGCCGCGCTCGACGACGCCGGCATCCATCCGTCGGAGGTCGACGGGCTGTCGTCGTACACGCTCGAACCGTTCGTGGAGGTCGAGGTGGCGCGCAACCTCGGTATGGGCGACATCACGTGGTTCAGCCAGGTGGGCTACGGCGGCGGCGCGGGATGTGCCGTGGTCGGGAACGCGGCCATGGCGGTGGCGACCGGTCAGTGCGGGGTTGCGGTGGCGTGGCGGTCGCGCAAGCGGGGCGCGGCCGCCGCCCGGCCGTGGGCTCAGGTCGGCGAGCGGGTCGCCGGCACCGGCCAGTGGTCGCGGCCATGGGGGCTGCTGCGCCCCGTCGACGAGATCGCCGTGCTCGCCCGTCGGTACATGCACGAATACGGCGCGACCCGCGACCACCTGGCGAACGTTGCCATTGCCATCCGCAAGCACGCCAACCGCAACCCTGCAGCCATGATGCACGGCAAGCCGATGACCCGCGACGACTACATGCGCTCGCGCTGGGTGTCGGAGCCGTTGTGCCTGTTCGACAACTGCCTCGAGTCGGATGGCGCAGTGGCTGCCGTGATCGTCGACGCATCCCGCGCCGCCGAGCTCCCACAGCCGACGGTGTTGATCCATGCCTTCGGGCAGGGCCTCAACACCCAGCACCAGACGATGACGAACTACCACCGCGACGATCCGCTCATGGGGCCGGCATGGGCGTGTGCCGAAGTGTTGTGGCGACACGCCGACTTCGGCCCCGCCGACGTGAAGGTGGCCCAGATCTACGACGCCTTCAGCCCGCTCATCCCGCTGTCGCTCGAGGGCTACGGGTTCTGCAAGCGAGGTGAGGGGGCGGAGTTCACGAACGACGGGAACATCGAGTGGCCCGATGGCGCGCTGCCGGTGAACACGTCGGGAGGTGGGATGTCGGAAGCCTACGTCCACGGCTTCAACCTGGTCGCCGAGGCGGTCCGGCAGGTGCGGGGCACGTCGACCGCGCAGGTCGACCGCGCCGACACCGGCCTCGTCACCAGCGGCGAGGGCGTTCCCACCAGCGCCCTCCTGTTGCGCGCGGGCGATCGCTGATGGGCGACACGGTTCCGGGCGACATGGTGGCGGCCGCGCCGCTGCCGAAGATCGACTCGGTGACGGCGCCCTTCTGGGAAGCGGCGCTGCGGGGCGAGCTGCGGATGCAGGCGTGCACGGCGTGCGGCCGGCTGCGCTTCCCGCCCCGACCCATGTGCCCGAACTGTCAGTCGCTCGAGCACGAGTGGCGCCTGATGTCGGGGCGCGGCACGGTGTGGTCCTTCGTGGTCCCCCACCCGCCCCTGCTGCCCGCCTTCATGCCACTCGCGCCCTTCAACGTCGTGGTGGTCGAGCTCGACGAAGACGCGACGCTGCGCATGGTCGGCAACCTCGTCGCGTCGCCCGACGGTCCGATCAACGAGGTCGACCCGGGCACCATCGCGATCGGGCAACCGGTCCGCGTCGTCTTCCAACGCGTGGCGGACGACGTCGCCCTGCCCCGCTGGATCGCAGTAGAAGACGCGCCATGAAAGAGGTGCTGCTCGAGCCGGCCGACCACCGCCTCGGCGTCATCCGCACGGCGGGCGACGTGGTGCACGAGGTCGGCGACGCGATCGCATGGGTGGTGGTCGAATCGGGTGAGGGCCACCTGACCGTTGACGGGCAGTCGGCCGACGTGGGTGGGCGGGCCGGCGTGTTCGAGGGCCCGGGCTGGTCGGCGGTGGCTCCGCGTGGCACGACGATCACCACCGACGGCACCGTGACGACGACGATCGTGTTCCGCCCCGGCTCGTACGACGTGAACGCGCGGATCATCGACCCGGCCGACGTCGCCGAGGAGGACCGGGGCCGCGGCGCCGACCACCGGCGGGTGCGCACCTACCTCGCCGAGGGACCGCTGATCGCGGGCGAGACGCTGAACCCGCCCGGCGGCTGGTCGAGCTACCCGCCCCACCGGCACGAGCACGAAGAGGTGTACGTCTACCGCTTCGACCCGGCCGAGGGGTTCGGCGTGGCGATGAACTACGACGACGCGCGCAGCGACGCGACGATCGTGCACGACGGCCATGTGCAGCGGATCGCGTCGGGCTACCACCCGGTCGTCGCCGCACCCGGCTACGCCATGTGCTACCTGTGGGCGCTGGCAGGAGCCAGCCCGACGCTCACGCCGTCGTACGACCCGGTGCACGAATGGCTGGCCTGAGCGGCCGGGAGCGGAGACAGGGCCTGAGCGGCCGGGAGCGGAGACAGGGCCTGAGATGACGACGTCGAAGGTGGGGTTCGTCGGGCTCGGCGCGATGGGCCTGCCCATGACCCGCAACCTGCTCGAAGCCGGTCACACGGTGACCGTCGCGTCCCGCGGCCGAGGCCCGGTCGACGCGGCCCTGAAGCTGGGTGCGGTCGACGGTGGAGACCCGGCGGGCGTCGCGCGCGCGAGCGAGACCGTCATCATCTGCGTCCCCAACTCGCCCGAGGTCGTCGAGGTGGTCGACGCCATGCTCGCGGCGCTGGGCACGCGCCACGTCGTCGTCGACTGCTCGACGATCGACCCCGACGTCGAGCGGGCCCAGCACCAGCGGGTAACCGCCACGGGTGCGCGCTATCTCGAGGCGCCGTTGTCGGGTGGCACCGTGGGCGCCGAGAACGGCACCCTCACCCTCATGGTCGGCGGCGAGGCGGACGCGCTCGAGCGGGCCCGGCCCGCGCTCGATCCGTTCTCGGCGCGCATCGTGCACTGTGGCGGACCGGGCATGGGCCAGGTGGTGAAGCTGTGCAACAACCTGATCTACGCGGCGCAGATGGTCGCGACGGCGGAGGCCACCACCCTCGCTCAGAGGTCGGGCGTCGACATGGCGAAGCTGTACGAGGTGCTCACCCATGCCACCGGTGACTGCGTGGCGGTGCGCACGCGCCTGCCGGTCGAAGGCCTCATCCCCGACAGCCCCGCCTCCAACGGCTGGAAGCCCGGCTTCATGACCGACCTCATGGGCAAGGACGTGGGGCTCGCGCTCACCTACGCCGCCGGCGCGGGCGTGCCGCTGGCGATGACCGCGCTGTCGCGCCACGTGCTGGCCGCGGCGTCGGCTGCCGGCTACGGACGCGAGGATTTCTCCGCGCTCGCCAAGCTGCTCCTCGAGCCCGCCGCGCACGGCGAGGCGAACGAATGGCTCCGCGAGGCGATCGCGTACCTGCTGTCGGAACAGCAGGTACCGCCTACGCGTCGTCGTTGACGATCGTGCCGGTGCCGGTGGTGCGTGAGATCGGTGGGCCGGTCGAGCCGGACAGCACGAGCGTGAAGGACTCGTTGCCTTCCACTGCGGTGTCGCCGTACACCTTCACGAAGATCGTCGCCGAGGTGACGCCCGCCGGAAACGTGAGCGTGCCGGCGCGCGCCTCGTAGTCACTGCCGGCCACCGCGCTGCCGTCGGCTGTCGCGAACGCGACGGTCACGGAAGATCCCTGCGCGGACGAGAGCCGCACCGGGAACACCGCGAGCGACGTCCCCTCGTCACCCTCGACGACGCCGACGTCGCCGATCGCGAGGGACGGGGCGCCCGGCGGGTCGTCGTTGAGGATCGTCCCCTGACCGAGGAAGCGCGTGAGCGTGGCTCCGCCCTGCGGGCTCACCAGCCGCACCTTGAAGCCCTCGTTCGGCTCTGCGGTCGTGTCGCCGTTGACGGTCACCTTGATGCGCCCCTCGGTGTCGCCCGCAGGGATGGTCAAGCTGCCGGACTGGCCCACGTAGTCACCCGACGCGGCGGTCGCGGTGCCGTCGTTGGTGAGCCACGTGACGCGCACGTCGTTGCGCATCGAACGCGCCAATCGCACGGTGAACACCGCGAGACCCATTCCGGCGTTCCCCTCGACCACGGTGCTGTCACCGATCGACAGCGCGGTCGGCGGGTCCTCGGCCACGCCGACGCCGCTCGAATGGGTGAAGAAGATGCGGCTGCCGTTGTGGTCCACGTAGACATCACCGGCCCATGAATACGTCGACGACAGCGGGGTCGGCGCGTACCCGAGCGGCGTCGAGGGATCGGATGCGTCGAGCTGGGTCACCGCGGCGGTGGCCTTGGAGATCCGGAGGAGGGTGCCCGAGCTGGCGACGTAGAGGTCCGGGCCGGACTCCGCGATGCCACGGGGGATGAGGTAGAAGGGCGGGTTCGTCGCGATCAGCGTGGTGACCTGCGCGGTGGCGATGTCGATCTTCCGGACCTTCTCCCAGTCGCTGACCCACAACGTGGTGCCGTCCGCGGTCAGGTCGGTCGGTCCGGTCCCACCAGCGTTGTGCAGGCCGAAGCGCGCGTTCGGGCCCGTGCCGTCGGTCGAGTCGCACACGGTCGGGAAGCCGGCGAACAGCGACACCGCAGCGGTCGACGGGTCGACCCGGTAGATGGCGCAGTCACGCGTCGCCACGAAGAGGTCGCCGCCGTTGGACGCGATGCCGTTGATGCCGCTGCTCGTGCCGCCGACGGTCGCGAACGCGGTTGACGCGCCGGTGTAGCGGTCGATGCGCAACAGGGTTCGTCCCGAGCCGGTGAACAGCCACGGGCCGTACAGCACGACGCCGTTCCCGCCGACCCCGGTGGCGAGCGTGGTCGTCTGTCCGGTGGCGATCGAGACCTTGCGGATCGAGGCGCCGCTCACGATGAACAGCGAGCCGCCGTCGCTCGCGATCGACCCTCCGCCGAAGCGGGCGTCGGTCGCCGCGCCGTCAGCCGTTCCCTGGTCGCCGAAGTTGCCGACCTTGGTGAAGCCGTTCGCCATGACGGTCGCGATCGCGGCCGCGACCAGCGACCGCGAACCGAAGTCGCCCGTGTGGCCCGCGCTGTAGAGCGTGGTCCCGTCGGTCCCGAGTCCGTCCGCGACGGTGGCCGTGCCGACCGCGTCAACGACCTCCGTCGCGGTGTCGAGCCGGAGGAGGTTGGCGATCAGGTCGCCGTCCCCGTCGTCGCACAGCTGGCCGAAGTACGCGAAGCCGCCGGTCGCCACCGCGCCGTACAGCCTGACGGCCCAGAAGGCGGGGCAGGAGGACGCGGTGGCCACGCTCGTGACGACTGCGGTGCCGGCGTCGAGGCGCCGGATGCGGTCGTGGTCGGAGATCCACACCGTCGTGTCGCCGACCGCGATACCGCGCAGGTCGCTGAAGCGGGCCGCCGAGCCGGTGCCGTCGGCGGTGCCCGACATCCCCGCGCTGCCCGCGACGGTCGTGACCGCGCCGGTCGCGAGCGTCAGGCGACGAATCGTCTGGTTGCCCCGGTCGGTGACCCACAGGTCGCCACCGGCGAGGCTCAGCCCGTATGGCTGGTTGAAGAGCGCCGCCGCCCCGGTGCCGTCCGTGCTCCCAGGGACACCCGCGGTCCCGGCGACCGTCGTGACCGCGCCGGTCGCGATCACGACACGGCGGATCGTGTGGTTGCCGGAGTCGGCGACGTAGAGGTTGGTGCCGTCGGTGGCAATGCCCTGGAGGTCGTTGAACCGGGCCGCGCCGGCGGCGCCGTCGCTCGACCCCGTCACCGTCCGCACCCCGGCGAGGATCGTCAGGGTCGACGCAGTGCCGTCGACGCGGTCGATCGCGTTGCGGTCGGTGACGAACAGCACGCCCCCGACCGGCACGACGCCCCGAGGCTCGTCGTAGGGGATCGGGATCGTCCCCGCCAGCTGCCGGACGGTGGCGAGAGGCCCGGTGGCTCCCGCGGGCGGCGGCGCGATCAGGGCGAGCGTGGCCCCGAGGATCAGCGCCAGGAGCGCCCCGAGACCGAAGCGATTCCTCAACCTGCGCATTGGTCACCCTCCCACGCAGAGTCTCGCACGCGGAACCAGTCGATGCCCCTGCGTCAGCTCCCGGTGTCCAGCTGGGTGCGCGAGCCCTCGATCGCCTGGCGCACGACGTCTTCGACATGGCTGGGGTCGACCCCGAGGGCCTGGCCGATGTGCACCGACCAGATCTCCGACCGGAGGTTCGTCTCGAAGTCGAGCTCGCTGCGGATGTCGGCCCTCGCCGCCTGCCGGTTCTGGCTGACCATGACGAAGGTCGAGAGGAAGATCGCCTCCAGGCTCACGATCATCGTTAGGAGGCCGAAGGGGAACTTGTCGAACTTCAGCGATGCCCCGAGCACCCCGATGTTCAGGAGGACCCAGATGCCGAACCAGACGGAGTGGATGTACACGAAGTTGAGCGAGCCGGCGAAGGCCGTGATCCGGTCGGCGGCCTTGTCCTGGGCCCGCATGAGGGCACCGACCAGCTTCCGCTCGTTGCGCGTCTGGTAGTGCTCCACCTTGAAGAGGTTGCCGTCCTCGACCCCGTCCGCCTGGTCGATGATCCGACAGGCGGGACAGCTGAGCGGTGAATCGGTTGTAGCCATGGGCCAACGGTGGCACGCCCGACGCGCCATCGCCCGTCACCCTCGACTCGGCACGCGTCGCCACACTTCGTGTACGGCGGCCGCGTAATACCACGAACCGTTTGCGAAGCAGGTCGACAAATGAGTCGAGCGGCCCATAGGTGTCTCCGCGCGTGCGGCATAGCGTTTCGCGGAACAGCGGGGGAGCCAGGTGCGACATCAGCAGTCGTTTGCGACCACACGGGTGCGTCGCTCGCGACATCGTTGCGGAGCGGCCACGAGGCGAGCCTTCTCGGGAATGGCGGCGGTGAGCGTCGCCCTTGCCGTCACGCTCGTGGCGGGAGCCGGTGCCGCGAGTGCCGCCACCACCTTCAGCGACGGGTTCGAGTCGGGCGACTATTCGGCGTGGACGACGGTCCAGACCGGCGCGGACGGGTCGGCCACCGTGCAGAGCGCGGTCGTGAAGACGGGCACCGAAGCGGCGCGCCTCTCGGCCACCGCCGCGGCCGGCTCCTTCGCCTACGCCCGCAAGTCGCTGACGAGCGCGCAGACCGACCTCACCGTGACGGGTGACTTCCAGGTGCAGGCCGAGGGACCCGGCGGTGGCAACGTGCCCATCTTCCGGCTGTTCGACCCGACCAGCACCAAGGTGGTCAGCCTCTACCGCCAGAACGGCGGGAGCGGCGGCATCTGGGTCTGGTACGACAACACCTACAACGCCACCTTCGCCAACCTCCCCCTCAACACCTGGGCGCAGCTGCAGGTCCACGTGGTCGTGACGGGCGCGGCGACGGGCACGGTCGACGTCTCGCTGAACGGCACCTCCGTGTACCACGCGTCGACGGCCACCATCTCCTCGGCGGGAATCGCCTCGGTGCAGATCGGTAACAACACGTCGTCACAGACGTTCACGATCATCGCCGACAACATCGTCGTGGCCGACGGCACGTCGGCCACGGCTCCCACGAACACCGTGCGTCCCTCGGTCAGCGGGACCGCCCAGCAGGGTCAGACGCTCACCGCCGACCCGGGTTCGTGGAGCGGCACGCAGCCGATCAATTACGCGTACCAGTGGCGCCAGTGCACCAGCACCGGCGCGAGCTGCGTCGACATCGTGGGTGCGACGGCGACGACCTACGTGCCCGGACCGGCCGACGTCGGGCACGCCCTTCGGGTGTTCGTGACCGCGAGCAACACGGTCGGGTCCACGACCCTCGGCTCGCTGCCGACCGCTGCCGTTTCGGGCACGTCGGCCACGGCCCCGACCAACACCGTGCGTCCCTCGGTCAGCGGGACCGCCCAGCAGGGTCAGACGCTCACCGCCAACCCGGGTTCGTGGAGCGGGACGCAGCCGATCACCTACGCGTACCAGTGGCGCCAGTGCACGAGCACCGGCGCGAGCTGCGTCGACATCGTGGGTCAGACGGCGACAACCTACGTGCCCGGACCGGGCGACGTCGGGCACGCCCTTCGGGTCTTCGTGACCGCGAGCAACGCGGGCGGCTCCGCGACCCTCGGGTCGCTCCCGACCGCAGCGGTGTCCGGCACGTCGGGCACGGCCCCGGTGAACACGTCGCCCCCGACCATCTCGGGCACGGCTCAGGCCGGCCAGACCCTCACCGCCGCGCCCGGCACCTGGACCGGCACCGCGCCGATCACCTACAGCTACCTTTGGCAGCGCTGCGACAGCGCCGGCGCCAACTGCGCGTCGATCGGTGTCACCACCGGGACCTACGCGCTGACCGGTGCGGACGTCGATCACAGGATGCGCGTGGTGGTGACCGCCGCCAACGGTGTGGCGCCGAACGGCACGGCCACCTCCAACCCCACCGCGGTCGTGCAAGCATCCACGGCCGGGCTGGCCGCGCTGTGGCACATGGACGAGACCTCGGGCACCTCGATGAACGACGCGGTCGGGAGCCACACCGGCACGCTCCACTCCGTCCAGGTGGGCCAGCCGGGGTACCTCGGCACTGCCTACGGGTTCGGCGGGTCGGGCTACGTCTCCGTCCCGTCGGCCGCCGACCTGAACCCCGGCAGCAAGGACATCACCATCACCATCCATCTCAAGACGACGAGCGCGCCGGCGTCGCCCGACTGGGATCTCATCCGCAAGGGCCTCTACACGACGAGCGGTGGCGAGTTCAAGATGGAGTACCAGCCCTCGGGCCAGGCGTCGTGCGGCTTCAAAGGATCATCGGGCTACAGCGAGCTGATCGCCGGACCGTCACTCAAGGATGGTCGCTGGCACACGGTGCAGTGCGTGAAGACGTCGTCGGCGATCAAGGTCGTGGTCGACGGACAGACCTTCACGCAGGCCGCCAACGTCGGCTCGATCGCCAACAGCGAGGCCGTCGTGATCGGCGCCCGCCCCGGCTCCGAGTTCTTCCAGGGCTCGCTCGACGAGGCGAGCATCAAGATCGGCTGACCGCAAGCGGCTTAGCTGGAGGGGTGCTCCTCACGGTCGACCTCGGCACCAGCGCGACCAAAGCGGTGCTCTGGGACCATGACGGCCCGGTCGCGATGGGCCGGGCCGAGGTGCCCACCTTCCACCCCGAGCCGGGTTGGGCCGAACAGGACCCCGACGACTGGTGGTCGTCGACGCTCGACGCGTGCGCGCAGGTGCGAGCCCAGGACGAGCGGCGCTTCGGCGAGGTGTCCGCGATCGGGTTCGCGACCGCACGCGAGACGTTCGTGCCCGTCCGTGCGGACGGTCAGGTGCTCGGACGCGCGCTCGTGTGGTCGGACCGGCGCGCGCGGGCCGAGGCGGCGCAGCTCGTCGCGTCGGCGGGCGGGGTCGATGCGCTGCGCGACCGGATCGGCATCGTGGTCGATGCCGGCTCGACCGTCGCCAAGGCGGCGTGGCTGCACACCCACCAACCCGACCGTCTGCTGGGCGCGCGCTGGCTCCTCGGCCCGCGCGACCTCGTCTTCTGGCGGCTGACCGGCGAGGTGGCCACCGACGCGACCCTCGCCAGCCGCAGCGGCTTCTACGCCCGCGACGGCACGGTCGCACCCGAGACCGCGGCCGGGATCGAGGGTCTGCTGCCGCCCGTGATGGCGCCGACCACGTCGGTCGGGCTCGCGGGCGAGGGCGCGGGCCTCCCCGCGGGCATCTCCGTGGTGCTCGGTGCGGGTGACCGCCCGTGCGAGGTGCTGGGTGCCGGCGCGTCCGAGACCACCCCCGTGGTCTCCTGGGGGACGACCGCCAACGTCTCACTCCCGAGGTCGACGCTGCCGAGCCCGCTGCCTCCGGGATTCGTCGCGTCGCGGGCCGCGATCGATGGCCACCTGCTCGAGGCAGGGCTCTCGGCGAGCGGCGCCGCGCTCGCCTGGTTGCAGCAGCTGACCGGTCTCGACCAGCTCGCGCTCGTCGATGCCGCCGCCGCAGCCGAGCCCGGCGCCCGCGGCGTCGTCGCGCTGCCTTGGCTCAACGGCGCCCGCGCGCCCTGGTGGCGGCCGGGCGCGCGGGCCGCGTTCCTCAACCTCACGCCGGCCCACGGACCCGGTGACCTCGCCCGGGCGTTGTACGAAGCGGTCGCCTTCGACGTGGCACGGAGCCTGGAGGCGCTCTCGACCGCAGCCGACATCGCGACCGTCGCGGCGACGGGCGGGGGTGTCGCCGGGCCGCTCTGGGTGCAGCTGCTCGCGGCCGTCACCGGCCGGCCCGTGGTGCTGCGGCGCTCCGGCGAGGCGGCGTCGGCCGGTGCATGTCTGCTCGCGGGTCGAGCGGTCGGCATGCCGCTCGAGCTCGACCGCATCAACCCGGTCGTGACGACGGCCCGGCCGGACCCGTCCCTGGCGAAGCGCTACCGCGAGATCCGACCGCTCGTCGACCGTGTCGCCGACGGCGTGCTCGGGCTCGACCTCAGCGAATGGAGCGCGGGGTGGACGTGACCCTCGCCTACGGGTCGGGCGGGCTGGTGGCGACGGTGCCCGACGACGCCCACGTCGTCCTGCCCACCGACCTGCCCGGGCTCGACGACGAGCGCGATGCGATCACCCAGGCGCTCCGGGCCCCGCACGCGGGCCCTCCGCTCGGGAAGATCATCGACGCGACGTGTCGGGTCGCAGTCGTGTTCCCCGACATCACGCGGCCCATGCCGAACCGCACCGTGCTGCCCCCGCTCCTCGACGAGCTGACGCGCCTCGGCGTGGGCCCCGACCGAGTCAGCCTCCTGTGCGCCAACGGCAGCCACCGGCTGGCGACGTCCGACGAGATGGCTGCGCTCATCGGCCCCGACCTGGTGAGCCGCTATCGGGTGCACGACCATGCCGCCACCGATCCCGATCACGTCGACGTCGGACGGGTCGACGGTGTGCCCGTGCGCATCGACCGCCGCTACGTCGAGGCCGACGTCCGCATCGTCACCGGGTTCGTGGAACCGCACTTCTTCGCGGGCTTCAGCGGTGGGCCCAAGGCCGTCTGCCCGGGCCTCGCGGCGCTGGAGACCATCCTCGAGGCGCACAGCCCGCGCCGCATCGCCGATCCGCGCGCCACCTGGACCGTCACCGAAGGCAACCCGGTGCACGACTTCGTGCGAGCCGCCACCGCACTCGCACCGCCCGCGCTCTCGCTCGACGTGGCGATCAACAACGCGCGCCAGGTGACGGCCGTGTTCGCGGGCACCCTTCCTGACGCGCACCGCGCCGCGTGCGCGTTCGTCGAGCGGACCGCCGTGCAACGGGTGCCCCACCGGTTCGATGTGGTGTTGTCGACCAACAGCGGCCATCCCCTTGACCGCAACCTCTACCAGGCCGTCAAGGGCATGGCCGCGGCCGAACGCGTCGTTGCCCGGGGTGGCACGATCGTCATGGCCGCGGCGTGCGCCGACGGGCTGCCGGCCGAGGGCGGCTTCGGCCGACTGCTCGCGGAGGCGCGCTCGCCCGACGACCTCGTCTCGCCGCACGCCACGCCGGAGCTCGACCGCTGGGAGGCGCAGGTGCTCGGGCGCGTCCTGCAGCGTGCGCGGGTGCAACTCCGCACCGACGGCCTTTCCGACGACGAGGTGCGAGCCGCGCACCTCGAGCCGGTGGCGGACGTGACCGAGGCCGTCGCCCGCGCGGTGCACGCCGCCGGCCCGCGCGCTTCTGTGTGCGTGCTGCCCCTCGGCCCGCTCACGGTCGCCACGCCCGTCGGGCGCGCCTGACGGGTTGAGCCTGATGCGTCGAGGCTGACGCTAGAGTCAGGTTCGTGGCCGCCGCGGTCCCCACCGTGAAGATCGTCGCCGTCGGCGCGGCCCTGCCGTCGCTGCGCCTCACCGCCGCCGACGTCACCGCGACGTGGGGCGCCGGGCCACGGCGCGGCACCACCGCGGTGTGCGCGCCCGACGAAGACGTCCTGACGGTGTCGTGGCATGCCGCGGCGCGCGCGCTCGCCGCCGGGGGTGTAGAGCCCACCGACGTCGACGGCCTGTGGTGGGGCACCAGCCGGCCGCCGTTCGCGGAGGGGCCGAGCCTCTCGATGCTCGCCGCCGCGCTCGGGCTGCGCGACGACATCGCCGGCGCGCTCAACAGCGGCTCGACCCTCGCGGGCATCGACGCGTTGCTGAGCGCGTGGGATGCCGTCGCCGCCGGTTCTTCTCGCGTCTCCCTCGTCGTCGGGGCCGACGCGTTGCGACCCGGGCTCGGCACCGCGTTCGAAGCCTGGGCCGGAGCCGGCGCGGCCGCGTTCGTACTCCGCGCCGGCGACGGCCCGGCCGCGCTCGCCCACCGGGCGACACGCGGGCGGCCCGTCCTCGACCGCTACCGCGGCGATCGTGAGCCGGCGACCCGCGACCTCTACGACCCGCGTCTCTTCCGCGAGGAGATCTTCCTGCCGCTCGTCGACGGCATCGCGGCCGCACTGAGCGACGGCGTCGACACCTGGTCGCTCCCCGACCCCGATGGCCGCCTGGGTGCCGCGGCGGCGCGACGGGTGGGTGCGTCGTCCGTCGCGTCCGCCGACGCCTACGCGGCGGCGGGCGACACGGGCTCCGCGGCGCCGCTCCTCGGGGCGGTGGGCGCGCTGGCGGCGCCGGGCGTGGTGGCCATGGTCGGTTACGGCGGCGGTCGGATGTCGGGCGTGACGATCGAGGTCGGGGCGGCGGTGCCCGGTGCGGCCGACCTCGCTCGAGCCCTCGCGGCCGGCCGTCCCGCTTCGTACGCCGAGGTGCTGCGCGCCCGCGGCGAGCTGGTGCCGTCCGGGGAGACGGTCGAGATGGCCGTGCCCCCGGGCAGCGCCGCGTTCGTGCGCGGCGGGCTCGAGATGATCGGCCTGCTCGGCGCCCGGTGCATCGACTGCGCGACGATCAGCACTCCTCCGTCGGTGCATCCCGCGTGCACGGGATGCGGCGGAGCCAAGCTGGAGGAGGTCGCGCTCGCCCGGACGGGAACGGTGCACACCTTCGTCGTCAACCACACCATGCCTGCGCCGTTCGTCGCGCCCCTCCCGCTCGTGGTCGTCGACCTCGACGATGGCGCGCGGATCATGTTGCAGGGCACGTCCGACGACGCGGCCACGCTCGCCATCGACGACCGCGTCGAGCTCGTCCTGCGCCGCTATACGGTCGAGCGGGGCGTACCGGTGTACGGGTTCAAGGTGCAGAAGGCCGAGAGGTCGGAGGAAGTCGAGAGATCATGAGCTGGGACCGGGTGGCGGTCGTGGGCGCGGGGCTCATCAAATTCGGGGAGCTCTTCGACCAGAGCTACGAGCAGATGGCGGCGGGCGCGTTCGCCGCCGCCATGGCGAGCGTCGACAAGGGGTTCGAGCCCGTCCAGGTCGAGGCGGCGATGGTCGCAACCCAGCGGGGCACGCTCTGGGGACAGGAGGGCATCGGCGGCAACACGGTCCCGACCGCGCTCGGGATCGCCGGCATCCCGTGCACGCGCATCGAGAACGCCTGTCCCTCGGGATCCGACGCGTTCCGCATCGGCGCCATGGCGGTGGCGAGCGGTGTGCACGACGTCGTGCTCGTGATCGGCGTCGAGAAGATGCGCGACAAGTCCACCGACGAGGGTCTGCTCGCGCGCGCCGCGAGCGGCCATCCCGTGTACACCCGAGGCGAGAGCGCGCCGGTGCTCTTCGCGCCGTTCGCCACCCGCCACATGCACGAGTTCGGCACCACCCGCGAGATGCTCGCATCAGTCGCGGTGAAGAACCACCACAACGGCACCCTCGACCCGTACGCGCACTTCCAGAGCGAGGTCACGGTCGACCAGGTGCTGAAGGCACCGCCCGTGTGTCACCCGCTGCACCTGCTCGACTGCTGCCCGCAGACCGACGGCGCGGCGGCGACCATCCTCGTCAACGCCGAGCGCGCACGCGAGTTCACCGACAAACCTGTCTACGTCGCCGGTTTCGGCGTCGCGACCGACCATCCGTACCTGCACGAGAAGACGACGTTCACCGGGCTCCCTGCCACCGTGAAGGCGGCCGCGCGCGCGTACGCGATGGCCGGCATCGGCCCGGCCGACCTCGACCTGGCCGAGGTGCACGACTGCTTCACCATCACCGAGATCCTCGACATCGAGGACCTCGGCTTCTGCGAGAAGGGCAAGGGCGGCATCGTGTCCATCGAGGGGGAGACCTCCCTGACCGGCCGCATACCCGTCAACCCGTCCGGCGGGCTGCTGGCGAAGGGCCACCCCATCGGGGCGAGCGGCGTCGCCCAGCTCACCGAGTGCTGGTGGCAGCTGCGCGGCGAGGCAGACGGCCGTCAGGTCGCGATCCGCAACGGCTTCGCGCTGCAGCACAACGTCGGTGGCCGGGGCTCGGGCGTCAGCGTCGTCAACATCCTGACCACCAACGCCTCGTGATTCGCGTCCATGTCGGCGACGATCACGTCGCCTGCGTCACGCTCGACCGGCCCGAGGCCAAGAACGCCCTGAGCGTGCAGATGCGCGACGACCTCGTCGCCGCGCTCCGCCGGGCGCGGGCCGACACCGACGTGCGGGCGTTGCTGATCACGGGCACGGGCGACGCGTTCTGCGCCGGCATGGACCTCGGCGCGTCGACCGTGGCCCGGGCCGGCGCCGAGGGCTTCGACACCCGCTCGACGTCGGAGGCGCTGCGCGTCGGCGTGCAGGCGATGATCCGCGAGCTGTGGGAGCTCGACAAGCCGACCGTCGCGGCGGTGAACGGCACCGCCGTCGGCCCCGGCGCCCACTTGGCGCTGGCGTGCGACTTCGTGCTCGTGCACGAGCGCACCCGCTTTCTCTGGTCGTTCGCACGCTGGGGGCTCGTGGTCGATGCGGGCGGGGCATACCTGCTCCCCCGTCTGGTCGGGCTTCCGCGCGCCAAGGCCATGGTGCTGCTGGGAGACGGCGCGACCGGAGAGGACGCGGTACGCGACGGGCTGGCCTACAAGTGCGTGCCCAGCGACGAGCTCGACGCCACCGCCCACGAGCTCGCGGCGCGCCTGGCCGCGGGCCCGACCCGCTCGCTCGGGCTCTCGAAGCGGTTGCTCAACCGCACCTTCGAGACCGACCTGGCGGCCGCGCTCGACCTCGAGGGCGCGTACCAGTCGCTCGCGACCACGAGCGGCGACCTGGCCGAGGGCATGGCCGCGTTCAGAGAGAAGCGCGACCCGCGCTTCACGGGCGAGTAGCGCACCGGCGTCATGCCCGTCTTCTTCACCGACGACGAGTACGCCGTCGTCGACGCCGCGTGCGCGATGCTCATCCCCACCGATGACGACCCCGGCGCCACCGAGGCACGCGTCGTCGACTACATCGACGGTCTGCTCGGCGCGTTCAGCTTCGACCCTCCGCGCATCTGGGCCGGCGGGCCGTTCTCTGGGCGCCACGGTGGTGCGCAGGGCTTCGTGCGTTTCCACCGCCTGACTCCGCTCGACGAGCTCGCCTGGCGCACCCGCATCGAGGGATCGCGCGGCCGTCCGGAGCGCGAGATCAACGGCCCCGTCGTCGGCCTGCAGGAGCGCTACCGCGCCGGCGTCGCCGCGCTCGGCCCCGACTTCGCCGCCGTCACCGACGAGGAGCGACGCGCGCGCCTCGAGCGGACCCCCGAGTTCACCGCGCTGCTCTACGAGCACGCGTGCGAAGGCATGTACGGCGCGCCCGAGTACGGGGGCAACCAGGGCCTGGTGGGCTGGCGCTACATCGGCTACGAGGGCGACGTGCAGCCGCGCGGCTACACCGATGAGGAGGTGGAGCGGGCATGAGCGCGAGCGACCTCGATGCGGTCATCGTCGGGTCCGGGCCCGGGGGCTCCACCGCGGCCGACGTGCTCACCGCCGCGGGGTGGAGCGTCGTCATCGTCGAGAAGGGACGCAACCACCTCATCGACCTCGACGACCCGCATCGCCTGATGGCGGACTACAGCAACGACGAGCTGAAGTTCATGAGCCGGTGGTTCCTCGGGCCCGACCCTCTGCTCGAGCCGCGCACGTTCCGCCGCGACGACAG
>VAWU01000014.1 GCA_005888325.1 Actinomycetota bacterium | reverse complement strand
CGCGTCTTCCGCCCACAGCTCGGCGATACGAGCCTTGGCCTCATCTGAGATCCACTCCACGGCACAACCTCCCGCTCTGATCGAACCCGACCGAGGCGGGTGTTGCGTTGATCCCCTGAGACCAAGCCAGATGAGGGCTTCCCCAGATGGAGCGATTGGCTCTGCGCTCGCAGACTAGAGGTATGGATGAACGCCCCCAGCAGGTGGTGCTCGCCGCCGGACTAGTCGCCGGCGCAGTCTGCGCGGCGGCGTCGCTCCAGTTGTCGAAATATTGGCCGCTTGCGGCGATCGGCTGGCTTGTAGCGGTGGGATGTGCTGCGGCGGTCACGTGGTGGGGAACGGGTTGGCGACGCCGATCCAGCATCGCGCTCCTCATCGGCGCGTCGCTCGCGCTGCTGTCCTTTGTCGCCTTCGTCGGGGTTCTATGTCGTTGCACTGCGCGATCTCTAGCATCGCTGGCGCAGCTCCACTCGATCGACCTGGGAAGCGCGTCGAATTCACTAGCGGGATGGGGCCAACGCCAGCTGGCGGAGTGACTCGACGAGCCACCACTCGAACCGCTCGGGCCGCCAGTTGCACTGGTGCACGAACAGGTCGTAAAGCTCCGGACTGCTGAGCGCGTACACGACGTCGACGACTTCTTCGGTGCTGAGGCCGGGTGTCAAGGAGCCCGTCGCGGCGAGTAGCTCAGTCACAGCGTGGACGTCTTGCCGTCGTCGGCGGCGAGCCTGTTCCCACAGGGCGGCGATCTCCGGCTCGGCGTGTGCCGCGGCGCGCAGCACTTCGATGGCGTCGATGGAGCGGTCATGGATGCGACAAACAGCGGCGACTGCAGTTTCGAGCTGGGTCTGCTGGTCGAGGGCTTCTCGCATCTCGCTTACCCAGGTCTGCTGCTGGATCGGGACCGGCTCCTCGGGGCCGGCGACCTCCCGCTCGACCCAGAGCCGCAGGACCTCACGCTTGCTGCCAAAGGCCTTGAAGATCGTCTCTCGCGACACACCCGCCTCCGCCGCGATTTCGTCCACGGTCGTAGCCGCATAGCCCGCGGCGGCGAACAGTCGGCCCGCGGCGTCGAGGACGTCCTGGCGGGTCGCCTGGGCCTGCGCCTGGCGGCGGGTTGTGTCATAGACCCTCTTGACGCTGGTCACCACCCCATCATACATTGTCGGTGTATTGGTTCCACTGACACTGGAACCAATGTTCGGGTGAAGGGGCAGCTGTCAGTCGGAGGTGGAGATGCGCACCAGCGGTCAGGTCACGGTCCACGTAGAAGCGCCTCCCCGGGCGATCTACGACCTCGTAGCCGACGTCACGAGGATCGGCGAGTTCAGTCCGGAATGCCGCCGCGCCGAATGGCTCGACGACGCCCGGCAAGCGGCCCCCCGCGCCCGCTTCCGGGGCCGGAACGCCGCGAACAAGCTGTCGCGCTGGTCTCGGATCTGCGAGGTCCTCACGGCCGACCCCGGTCACGAGTTCTCGTTCCGGACGGTGCCCGCGCCGACCAAGCCCGACTCGACGGTCTGGCGCTACCGCTTCGAGCCCGCTCGTGACGGAACCAACGTCACCGAGTCCTACGAGGTGGTCAAGCTGCCGCCACGGCTACTGCTCGCCGTCTACCGACGGATGCTGCCGCACCACATGGACATGCGTCCGCACCTGCGCCGTACGCTCGAGGCAATCAAGCGGACCGCGGAAGCCGATGCAGTCGGCAACGCAGCTTCGCCCGACGTCCACGGTAAGGACGACGAGTCCCAGACGGCGTACACGTAGAGGACGAGAAAGGTCGTCCGGCCGGCGTGCTCCGTACGCCGATCCGCAGTTGCACAGCACGAAGCGCCAGAACAAACGGGCGAAGACTCGAGAGCGCGCACGGACCGGCGATCTGCGCACTTCTCCGCGCCACGCCTGACCGAGCAGGCCAGCGACGCGGATGTTGAGACGATCTGTCGCTGTCGGGATTGACTTCCCCCTGCACCGGGGTAGGCCATCTGTGATGGCTGCGGCCGGGCACGCGGCAAACAGTTTGATCTGGGGAGTGCTCGCCATCGGCGTGACGATCGGTCTCGTCGTGCGCGTGCTGCACCGGATGCGCGATTGAGGTCGGGCGGCACCCGGTAGGGCCGTCCGGGGGTCCGCACGAAGGCAACGCCCCTCCCCGTACCCTCGGACCCATGGCAGTTGAGCATGCGGTCTACGTGGCCTTTGTCTGGGTCGTGCTGGCCGTGGGCGTGGTGCTGGGAATCGCGATCCTCTTCGTACAGCGCCACCGAGCCGGCAGGCGATAGAGGGTTGGGGCTCACGACGCGGTCCCCACGACGAAACTGAGAACGGACGGCGCGTGCTGTTCAGTGTTGCGGAGGAGCGCCGGGAAGGGCCGGGAAGGCGTTCCTCGTCGGCGTCCCGCGAAAGCATGCGACCGTGTAGGGAAAGTCTCGCGTCATCACGTAGTGATACATGCTGACGGTCTTCCCTTCCCACGAGATCTTCGAAGTCTTGCCGTGGCAGGCGTCGAGATCTCTGGTCGTCAGCTCTTTCCCGTTCTGGTCATAGGGGCTGAAGATGCCGAAGCCGTCGAGCGCATAGCCGACGAGCGCGTTCCGCAGATCGATATGAGGAGTGCATTCCGAGAGCGCGTGACGGTGATACCCACCGCCGGGTTGCGGTCCACCCGTGCAGGCGTCCTGAATCTCGTGTGCGAGCTCATCGCGGCCGGTGGAGTCGAGAGGCCCGTGCTCTTGCACTCCGTCGAGCGTGATCCCAACCTCCTTGTAGATACACGCGGCCGATGCTGCCGGTGTGGGATTGCGTGGAATCGAGAAGGAGATGTTCTGGGCCGTGATGCGATTCGGGTTCCGATCGTATTTGTAGGCCGGATCGCCAGGTTCGACTGGGAAGATGCCGGTGGGCACGCCGAGCGCAAGGCCGTTGCCCTTGATCGCACGTTGGTCCGACGTCGTCGTGATCGTGAACACCGCGTCGCGGTTGTAGACGTGCCCCCGGAAGACAGGCTTCTTCGTGACGTCGTACGTACCTGCCGCCTTGTCGATCCACGGCCCGTCCCGTTGGGCCCCCGGGGCATTGGTCTGCTGGAACATCCTGGGATCGCAGCTGAAGACGTAGCCCTTCTTCGGCGCATCCGTCACGTAGTGCTGATCGCGCAACGGCAATGCTGTCGGGTTGATCGACGACGAGGGCGTCCGCCAGATGTTCTGGCGTCGATTCGCTGGTGCCGCCGGAGCACGGGAACGTGACGCGGTCCCGGAGCTGCACGCGGTCAAAGCGAGAACTGTGGCCACAGGAACGCCGAGGAGACGCCACGATCGAGGCGGTCGCACCCCGTGCATTGTTCCCGACAACTGGCAACTCTTCGAGGTCACCCACGGCTGACAAGGCCGCGCAGAGGTTTGAATCCTCCAGCCCGACCGTCAACGGGGACCCCTACCATGCCGGGAATGCGGGAGGGGCCGAGCCGCCGGAAGCTGGAGGCGGCGTCCTGCTGGGAGGAGGATGACAACGCTCCCGGGCGGCCGGACGTCACGGCGTTCCGGCGGGCGGCGCGGTTGCACCAGGCGCGCTGGCGGGAGGCGAAGGGGCATCCGATCGGGTCGCAGCCGATCAAGCCGCCGGCGGCCGGGCGAGCGGTGCGGCCGGTCGGGAGCCGGCTCGCCTTCGACTACGCCGTCGAGACGGGTGCGAACTTCCTGACCCCCGCGGCGTTCGCAGCCGCGAAGGCCCGAGCGGCGGTGGCCGAGCGGCACCAGAGCTTCGACCACCAGCGGCTATGGGCCGACCTGCTGTGGTCGCCGACGCTGGCCTTCAACCTGTTCGGCGACCTGGCCACCGACCTCGCACGAGCCGACCGGGCCGCGCACACCTGGTGGCCGGACGCACCGGGGACCGTGACCGAGGTGCGCTTCGCCCACTCGCCCGGCCGGTTCGACCCCTCGTACCTCAACAGCCTCCGGTCGTTCGACGCCGTCTTCGTCCTCGACCTCGACGACGGGACCCGCGGGGTCGTGGCCGTGGACACCAAGTACCACGAACGGATGAAGGTCGAGATCCCGAAGCTGAGCAACCTGTCGCGCAACCGCGAGGTCGCCTTGCGCTCGGGCATCTTCGAGCGGCGGGCGCTCGACCTGGCCGCGAGCCGGTCGGAGCTGGCCATGATGTGGCTCGAACACCTGCTGCTGCTGTCGATGCTCCAGCACGCGGGCCAGTGGACGTGGGGCCGCTACGTCGTAGTCCACCCCGCCGGCAACGGCGCGGTCGTCGACGCGTGCACCCGCTACCGGGACCTTCTCGTGGACCGGTTTACCTTCGCCTCGATCACCCTCGAGGACCTCCTCGCCGCGGGCGCCCTCCCGAAGCGGACGACCGCCGCGCTTCGCGAGCGCTACCTGCTGGGCTGACCCGCAGCCCGCAACGACGGCGGAACGCCACGCGAATGGGCAAAGCGGTACGGTTCACGTCCAGCGACGAGTGGTCGCACGTGCTCGACCCACGATCGGGGGATCGTCATGGCAACTGTTCTCGACCGGCCGACCATCGAATCGCTCGAGGACAAGCCGTCGGCGCGTCGAAGTAGCGCTGACAGGTCGACCGAGATCGGCTTCGTCCAGTGGCTGGCGGCCGCCCTCCTCGTCGGCGCGGGCGCGGTGCACTTCGCCATGGCACCGTCGCATTTCGGCGAGTCCACCGCCGAAGGCGTCGGCTTTCTCGTTGTGGCCTGGCTCCAGATGGGGCTCGCAGTGGCAGTGGTGTTCCGATATTCGCGGCGCGTCCAAATCGCTGTCGTCGCAGTCAGCGCCGCGTGCATCGAGGCTTGGGCGGTGAGCCGTACCGTCGGCTTTCCGTTCGGCGCGCACGCAGGTCACGCCGAGTCAGTGACGATCGTCGACGGCCTGACCGTCGCGACGGAGGCCGCGACCGTCGTGCTCACCGCGATGCTGCTCTCGCAGGCCGTGCTCCGGTTCCGCTCGAACGGCGTGGCTCTGGTCGCAGTCGTCGCGGTACTGGCGCTCACCTCCGCGCTCATCGCGGCACCCGCAGCCCGCAACCACTCGGCCGCAGCCCACGGCGCACACGATCACGGGACGACGGCGTCGTCGGCCGCAGCGACCGGGCCGACCGGACCGACCGACCTGAACGGTCACCACATCCACGGCGTCAAAGCACAAGATGTCGCCGCCGAAGCCCAGCCCGACAAGCCGCTCGATCCGAACACACGCGCCGTGCTCCAGCAGCAGCTCGTCGTCGCCCGCGCGACGGCGATGCGTTACCCGACGGTCGCCAGTGTCGTGGCGGCGGGCTACCACGTCATCGGTGGCTTCGGGCCCGGGAGTGGGGCGCACTACATCAGCTTTCGTGGTGGCTTCGGAGGGTCATTCGACCCCGCCAAGCCACTGGCGCTGATCTACGACGGCACGAGTCCCACCTCCCAGATGGTCGGCCTCATGTACTACGCCATGGGCAACACCCCTCCTGAAGGATTCGCCGGCCCGAACGACCACTGGCACCGCCACAGCAACATCTGCCTGAAGGGAGTCGACGTCCTGTTCCCACCCGACTCAGATGTGACCCAAGCCCAGTGCGCGTCGCTCGGAGGGTCCTTCATGAACATCACCGGCTGGATGGTGCACGCCTGGGTCGTGCCCTCGTGGGAGAGCCCCGCCGGCGTCTTCTCGCACGAGAACCCCAACCTCCGCTGCGCCGACGGCACGTTCAACACCGACACGATCGGCCGCTGCCAGGGAACGTGATACGGCGGTCTGGAGTTGAGTGGCTCGCGGCGCCCTGTCAGCCATGGGATCGCCAGTGCCGAGCGTCGACGAGCGAGCCCGGCGTCGGCTCAGAGCGCGTTTCGGCAACGAGATCGACCCGTGGCTGGAGGAGTTGCCGGCGCTTCTCGCAGCGCTCGGCGAGCGCTGGGGGCTGGAGTTCGGGCCGCTCATCCCCCAAGGCAGCATGTCGGTGGTCATCCGATGCGACACCGCCGATGGACGCTCCGCGGTCCTGAAGGTCGCCCCCGATCGTGCGCGCCTCGGGATGGAAGCGGATGCTCTCGCGACCTGGGCGACGCCTCATGTCCCCGTGGTTCACGCGGTCGACGCCGGCGTGGGGGCTCTGTTGATGGAGGCCATCGAGCCAGGAGGGATGCTCCGCGACGCCTCCCGGTACCCGGCAATGGAGAGCGTCGCGGAGCTCCTCACCTCACTGCACAGTCACGGTTCCGCCGGGGCGGCGTTCCCACCGCTGACGCACCGGATCGCGTATCTGTTCGACTCCTGGGCCGGGCAGCGACAGCTCCATCCCGAGCTCGTCGAGCTGGTCCCCGAGGACCTCTTCGCGCGTGGCCGCGCCTATGCGGCTCGACTCGCTGCGCAACGGTCTCCCACGGCCCTGCTCCACGGCGACCTCACGCCTGTAAACGTGCTCGACGGCGGAGAGCGCCGCGGCCTGGTCGCCATCGACCCGGCACCGTGCCTCGGTGACCCGGCGTACGACGCCATCGACCTGCTCGTATGGCAAGCAGGCGATGTCGCCACGATCGAGGCGCGTGCTGCTCGGCTCGCGACGGCTATCGACGCCGACGTCGCCCGCCTCATCGACTGGTGCCTCGCCTTCGCAAGCATGTTCGTCCTGGACCTGTGGGGAGCCGGTGACAACTGGCGTGACCGAGCCGCGCCGTTGCTCTCGCTCGCTTCCCAGGTCCCCCGCTCATAGATGCGACGGCGTCCCTAGCGTTGACGAGATGGAGGACGAGAAGGCGGTCGTCGGGCACTACGAGAGCATTCGAGAGGAGGACCGCATCGCGACAGGCTTCGGTCAGCTCGAGCTGGTGCGGACGAGGGAGATCCTGCACCGATATCTGCCCGACCCGCCTGCGCGGATCTTGGACATAGGCGGCGGAACGGGCGTCCACGCGTCGTGGCTCGCGGAAGAGGGTCACAGTGTCCACGTCGTCGACGTCACGCCTCGACATGTGGAGAACGTTCGAGTCGAGCTTGGGCCACAGGGGGTTACCGCAGAGCTGGGTGACGCCCGAGAACTGTCACTTCCTGACGACAGCTTTGACGTCGCGCTTGTCTTCGGTCCTCTGTACCACCTCACGGACCGATCCGATCGTATCGACGCCCTCCGCGAAGCCCGACGAGTCGTCCGCTCCGGTGGCATTGTCGCGTGCGCCGGCATCAGTAGTTTCGCGTCGCTGTTCGATGGCCTTGCCCGGCGGTTCCTCTTCGACCGCGACTTCAGACAGATCGTCGAGCGAGATCTTCGAGATGGCCAGCATCGCAATCCTGAGAACCGATCGCACTGGTTCACCACGGCGTTCTTCCATCATCCGGCCGAGTTGCGAGCTGAGGCAGAAGAGGCGGGGCTGACGGTCCGGGAGCTTCTCGGTGTGGAGGGCCTCGCGGGCTGGCTGCCGGACCTCGCGCCCCATTGGTCCACGGAAGAGGGCAGAGCGGTCATCTTGTTCGCCGCCGAAGCCGTGGAGGCGGAACCATCGCTCCTCGGGCTGAGCGCACATCTCTTGATCGTCACCAGCGTCCCCCAGTGAGACTCGGTCGCACATCGAGCAGTTCCGCGAGCGCCGAGGTTCAGCCATGGCCCCGCCTCGAGCTCGTGAGCACCGTCTGAGCGACGCCTACGCGCCCAACCGGCACGACCCGGACCTTCGAGCGGCGGTACTCTCGGGCCGTGGCGGTTCGCCGCGTCATCGGCGTGCTCGTAGCGTTTGTGCTCGTCGGAGCGTGCCAGGGGGGCGGACGTTCGTCGGCGCCGAAGACTTCCAGCGGCTTGAGCGACTCCGCCCTCGCGTCGCCTGCGTGTGACGGATCGGGCACGGGCGTCGCGCCGGGCGAGACGACGCTCACAATGACCTCAGGCGGCATGCAACGCACCTACATCCGCCACGTCCCGCCCGAATACCGGTTCGGAACGCCGATCCCGCTCGTGATCGACTTCCACGGTGCTTCGGAAGGCGCTCAGGTGCATGTGGCGAACAGCGCGCTCGGTCGGTACGGGGACGGGCAGGGCTTCGTAACGATCACCCCGCAGGGCCTCGGCACTGGGCTCGACTCCTACTGGGATACGGCATTCCACGGCAGGATCGACTCCGTCGACGTTCGTTTCGTCGGTGACCTGCTCGACGAGGCCGAACGGACGCTCTGCATCGACGAGCGCCGGGTGTTCGCGGCCGGCTACTCCAACGGAGCCTTTCTCGTATCGGCCATCGCGTGTGTGTACGCCGATCGTTTCGCCGCGGTGGCGCCGGTCGCCGGGGTCCGCGATTACGAGGGCTGCCCCCCGTCGCGGGCCGTCCCGATGGTTGTCTTTCACGGGACGGCCGACAGGTGGGTCGCCTTCGACGGGGGGCTCGGGCCCGACGCACTCGCGCTCCCGCCCGACCGGTCCGGCCGCACGATCGGCGAGAAGGCGGGATTCGCCAAGGACGAGCCGCCGATCCCGACGGTCGTCGCGGCGTGGGCCGAGCGCAACCGCTGTCCCGATCAGCCCTCGGAGCATCGGGTCGCGTCGGACGTGACGCTCGTGCGCTACAGATGTCCGCGAGGCGCCGACGTCGACTTCTACCGCATCGAGGGCGGAGGCCACACCTGGCCCGGCAGCGAGTTCTCCAAACAGATCGAAGCCGCTGTCGGGCCGACCACGTTTTCGATCTCGGCCGACGAAGTCATGTGGAAGTTCTTCCGCGCCCACCCGCTGCAGACGGCCGACCGACCGACTCGTCGCTCGAGCTGACCGCTACTTCAGTTCGGGACCGCGATCAGGAAGCGGTCGCGCGCACCTGAACCGACGCGGTCGTGGTGACCAGCGGCCGACGAGACCTCCGAGACCGAGCAACGAGGCGACGACGAGCAGCGTCGGAACGCTCAAGATGACAACTCCGGCGCCGGCGGCGATGTCGTTCGTGTTGTTCGGGTCCGGCGACACGACCATGGCAACGCCATACAAGAACAGAAGCTCGGCGGTTCCGGCCAGGGCCGCGAGTCCGAGCTCACGCCAGTGACCTCGTCGTCCCAGCCGCCCCCCGAAGAGCAGTGTCGACAAAACCGCGACGGCTCCAAGTGGCGCTCCAAGTGCCAAGAACACTCGCACGGACACTTCATTGAGCGCGAGCACGGCGACGACGGGCGCCCACAGGCCGAACAGAACCAGCCAGATCGCGCCGTCACGGATGACCTGTCGGGGGATGCGATATCCCGAACCTTGAACGTGAGGGAGCGGCGTCCACTGGGCCCCCGTCCAGCGCCACCTGCCGTCGGGCGACACCGTCGACATCCAGTCGGTCCCCGACCACCACCACTCGCCATCGGGACTGAAGGAGGGATGCGGTGCCTGCTCCACGAGACCATTATCGGTGGCAGGGGGTCACGAATGAGTGTCCCGTTGAGGACGGTCCGAAGAGCACGCGCTCGACGTCCGCGGTAGAACAAGTTCTGGTGACGCTTCTACCTCGCCGCCCGCTGGGTGCCTCGGGCTTCGACGTGTCGGTGATGTCGCTGGGCTCATGGAGGACGTATGAGCGCATTCCGCGAGAGCAGGGTGTCGCGGTGATGTGCGCGGCGCGGGAGGCAGGGATCACATTCCTCGATGATGCGCGCTACGACGACGAGACTGGACGGGCGCCGACGCCGACGGGGTGGTCCGAGGTCGTGTTCGGTGAGTTGTTCCGCGCCGCTGGTTGGGCGCGCGAAGAAGTCATTGTCGCGAACAAGCTGTGGTGGGAGCACTGGCCCGAGGAGGACGCGAACGCCGAGCTCGACGGCTCGCTTGGCCGCATGGGCTTCGATCACGTCGACCTCATCTACGCCGTCGCACCGCCTCCTCATCTCACGATGGCCGAGCTGATCGAGCAGGTCGCCGGGCTCATCCGGTCCGGGATCGCTCGCGCGTGGGGCACGTGCATGTGGACCGTCGCGCAGCATCTCGAAGCGCTCGCCCTCTGCGAACAGGCCGGCGTCCCTGCGCCTGCGGCGGCGCAGATGGTCACGAGTCTCGTCGAGCACCGCGATCCTGATGACCCTGACATGCATCGGGCGTTCGTGCGGGGGCCGATCGCGCTCGTTGCGAGCTTCGTGCTCGCCGGGGGCGCGCTCACCGGCAAGTACCTGCGCGGGGAGCACGGTCGGGTTGACGACAACGAATCTCCGCTCAACCGGGCAGGGAAGGAACTCGCCCCGAAGGTCGTGGCGCTCGCGGAGCAATGGGGTGTGCCACCGTCACACGTGGCCTTCGCATACGCGTTCTCGCACCGGCATCTTGCGAGCGTGCTCTTCGGCGCACGCACGCCCGAGCAGCTCAGGGAGAACGTCGCGGCGTACGCGACCTTCGAAGCACTCGACGCCAGACAGCTCGAAGCTGTACGGGTGCTCGCAAACTGAAGCGCCAAGGGAGCCGAGCGATGCAGTCCTGTCCCGCCAGCCCGCTCTCGATCGGTTGTCTTCGATACGAGATGCTCCAGGTCTCCTCGACGTCGTACGCGCCCCTGACTTGACCGCGGGCCGGTCGCGGCACGACCATCGCATCATGCGTCATCGCCTTCTGCTGCCCGTCGTCGCTGTGCTCGTGATCGTCGCCGCCGGATGCGGGCCGATATGGCCGAACATCACGCCACCCGGCACCGCGCCCGTGCGGTACCGCGACCCGATCATCACTGCGGTCACGGTGACGAGCGACGTGACCTACGGCAGCGCGGTCAATCTCGAGAACCAGACGATCACATTGAAACTCGACATGTACCAGCCCACTGGCGACACGGTCACCAGTCGGCCCGCGATCGTGTGGGTCCACGGCGGCTCGTTCTGTTGTGGCAGTAAGACGTCGTCCGAGCTCGTCGATGAAGCGACGACGTTCTCCAAGAAGGGCTACCTGAACGTCTCGATCGACTATCGGCTCGAGTCACCGGGGTGCTCGGGATCGTTCTCGAATTGCGTGGCGGCGATCAAGGAGGCCGCAGAAGATGCCCAGACCGCCGTGCGTTTCCTCCGTAGCAACGCCGCGACATACGGCATCGACCCGAACCGCATCGCCATCGGCGGCTCGTCCGCGGGTGCGATCACCGCGCTCAACGTGGGCTATTCGTCCTCGGAGGATCCGTCGGCGAGCGTGCGAGCAGCGGTCTCGCTCTCAGGTGCGCAGCTCGTGGTCGGCACCATCTCGCCGGGCGACGCCCCGGCGCTCGACTTCCACTGCACAACCGACCCGCTCGTGTCGTACCAGTGGGCCCTGAGCACGATCGACGCCGCGCAGGCTCAAGGGCTCGACGCGTTCCTCGAGTACTGGAAGGAAACGTGCCACGTCCCATATAGCGAGCACCGTCAACAGATCCTCGACCAGTCGAGGAACTTCCTGTGGTGGGAGATGGACCTCGCTCACGCGGCCACCTGAGGACGCACGGCCGGGTGTTCCCGCGGTGTAGCGGCGGTTGGTCATGCGTTTGGAAGCTCCTGCCCGGAGTTTCCTGGTGCGAACCGTTCTCGACGGCGTACAACTGGATGGTGAGACCCTGCGAGAGCGCCCTGTTGGCTACGCGCCCGCTTCGGATCGCTCCCAGAACCCCACGAGGGTTGCGGCCACGCGATCTGGCTCGGCCTGGTGCGAGGTGTTGAGGTGGTGGAGTCCTTCGAACACTTCACCCGTGAAGTCCGGGAACAGTCCAGCGAGCCGCGTCTGCATCGCCTCCCAACGGGGATGCGTTCGTGACCCGCGACTGAAGTAGACCGGCGAAGCGAAGCCCGCGTACGCGGCCGGCTCGACACGGTGACGACGCAGCGCGCCCACGAACGCCCGGATTGCCGCCGGTCGCTTCGCCATCCACGGGGGCGGCTTCCCGGCGGGAGGCGCGGGAAGAATCACGTCCTCGGCAACCTGCAGTCGCATGAAGGCAGCCATCGACTCGGCGGGTGGGAGCAACACCGCTTCGTCGAACTCTGGCCAGCCGTACACCGCGTCGCCCTCCGCGGTCATGTCCGACGCCGGCTCGTCCACCGCCAAGCTCTGCACGCGATCGCCGCGCGACACCGCGTAGGCGAGCGCGACCGCTCCGCCACCCGAGTGACCGTAGAGGTGGAACTTTGTCAACCCCGCGTCGTGGGCGGCGCGGTCGAGCGCAACGAGCTCCGTGTCGATCGAGAAGTCGCCCGGTGGCTGGTCATCGTCGTAGACGGCGAGATCTCGGACGACGACGTCCACGTCGGCGAGGCGCTCTACGAGCGGGCCATAACGGATGGTTGCCGGCGCGATGATCCCAGGCAGGAAGATGACGGGATAGCGCATCGTCGAGACGCTTGGCGGGGGAGATCTCCCCCGGCGTTCTGCGCTACACCTTTCTGCCTGCGAAGGCGAGGAGCTTGTCGGCGGTGGACGCGTTCGGCGGCGCCGGCTGCTCGGCATCGAAGACGCCCGGCTTCCGGAAGTCAGCGGTGATCAACTGGCGGCCGATCGTGAGCGCAGTCTCGAGCAGTTCGTCGTCGTCCACCGTCTGGCCGGTCGCCTTGGCAATGTCGAGCGCGTGCGTCATGACGTCCATCACCGCAATGTTCAGTGCGACGCCCGCCGGCATTTCACCGAAGGGCAGCTTGACCATCTTCTCCAGCGCACCCTGGCCGCTGAACGCAGCACGCGCACGGTCGGACGCCACGTGGAACGCGCCCTTGTAGTCATCACCAAGGTTGTCGCCACCCATCAGCTGCCCGAGGCGGTCGTCCTGGACCGATCCCTGCTCGACGCACTCGGCGAACATGGTGGCGCCGCCGACGACGTGGTTGATCACGTCGCGCACCGTCCACTCTGTGCAGGGGGTTGCGTTGCCCAACTCGCTCGGCTCGACTCCGTCGACCACCGTCCCCGCGCGGTCGAGCACCTTCTCCATAGTCGGTAGCAGATCCATGGCCCACCTCTCGGTTGTCTGTCTCGAGTTCTCGTCGACGACGACGTGCATCTGCGCCGTCAAGCGCAACGTCATGCTCCGTGATGTACGGCGCTCACATCGTATCGAACGGGACGGTGTCGGGACATACGTGCGGCGCCAATCAGGCAGTTCGGGCGCCACAAGGTGCACGCGTTTCGGCCTTAGATCCGACGGCCACGCCGCCGGGCCGCTCATTTCGCGCTCGCGCGACGACGGTCGGCGCTCGTCCCTCACAGCTGGACGCTCGGCTTCGTCGAGCATCCCCGCGGGACGATTGTCCGATCACCAGCCCACACTTCCATCGACGAGCTCGCGGATGAGGTCGGCATGGCCGTTGTGTTGCGCTCAACCTCTGCCATGTGGCGTACCAGACCATGGAGCGACAGCTTGGAGGTGGGCACCGGTCGGCTCCTGCGGCCGAGGTCATCGAGTCCTTCGCACTTGAGAAGCAGGGTGGTGCGGTGGAACTCGAACCATGCCTCGAGCATTTCCCGCTCGCCCAAAGACGAAAGGTGGCTCCTTGCGGCGGGAATCGTCAAGGTCTTCGATCATCCGGACACCGTCCTGTCTCCAGCGCCACCAGTCTTATCGCTTGGTCCGCTCTCCGCTGGACAGGGGTCCGCGAATGCTCTACGCCGTGTCTGGTGTCGTCGATCGTCCTCGTTTTGATCATCGTCGTGGAGGCCGCCGCGCTGGCGACGGCCAGCGGGCTCTGGCTGCACCAGCGGCGCAGGGCCGCGACGCTCGAGCGGAAGCTGAGCGCGGCGGAGAGCACCTGGGCTTCCGGCGGTCGAGCGACGGTCAAGGCCGTCCTCGAGACGGCAGCGCTTGTTCGCGCGAAGGGAATCGGCGGCGCGATCCGGAGCTCGATCGAAGAGCTCGCGGGTTGGGCGCAGGTCGAGCAGCCTGACCTGCGCCGCCTCGCGGCCCGCGACGGCACGGTGACGATCTTCTTCTCGGACATCGAGGACTCCACCGCGCTCAACGAGCGCCTCGGCGACAAGGCCTGGCTCCGGGTTCTGGATGGCCACGACCGGATCGTGCGGCGCAAGGTCAACGAGCACGCCGGCCACATCATCAAGTCCCAGGGCGATGGGTTCATGATCGCCTTCGCCCTCCCCGCGGAGGCGATGCGGTGCGCGATCGGGATCCAAACGGCGCTGGCCAACGGCGACCGGCGGCTGCGCGGCACCCCGATCCGGGTGCGCATCGGCATCCACGCCGGCGTGGCCGTACACCGCGAAGGTGACCTGTTCGGCCGCAACGTCGCACTGGCGGCGCGCGTCGCCGCATTCGCCGAAGGTGGCCAAATCCTCGTCACTCCAGAGGTCAGCGCAGCGGTCGATGACAGCACCGAGTTCAGCTTCACCGACGCCGGGACGGTCGAGCTGAAGGGGCTGACAGGCGACTACCGCATCCAGACATTGCGCTGGCAGGCGGATCCTGCAGCGCACTGATGAGTTCGGAGTCCCCGGAGAGTCCTGGTGTCGACAGCATCCGAACGTCCTGAAGGAGCCTCCCCAGGGCCCCGCGCGAGCAGCGGCCTCGATCCACGCTGCACTCGCACGCACTGACCAGCGGGCTCAGCCGACGAGCACGGCGTGTTCCTCCTCGTGCATGCGGAGCACGCGCGATGCTCCTGCCGCGAACACGATCGCGAGCGCCGCGATGACACCGGAGGTTGCCAGGCGTGCCTTGGCAGCATTGGCGCAGTACCCGTACTTGAGCCAACTGCCAGTCTGGCTGTCCGCATCGCCTTGGGTCACGATCGCGAGAGCGGCGGGCACACACTGGCCGGAGCGGCCCTTAGGCACGTCCACTCGAAACGGGACGGCTGAGTAACCGATCGCGCCCAGGACGAAGCCCAACGCCAAGACCGTCACCATGCACCGCGCCGAGTTCCGACCCACCGTGTGGGAGCGTTCAGCGCCTTCCCGTCTGCGAGCTTTCGGCGTCGTGGTCATCAAGGTAGTCCCCGCGGGACCTGGGACGCCTCACTGGCAGCTGCGTTCTACCTCACCGGCCGGCGGGCGCCGTCATGACCGACGATGTCTCGTAACTTGAAGGTCATGAGCCAATTGAAACGCGTCGCGCCGATCTTCCCGGTGCGCGATCTCGACGTCGCGCTGGATCACTACAACCGGCTCGGGTTCGCAACGCGGAGATACGACGGCGGCGGCTACGGGTTCGCCGTGACGGATGACGTCGAAATCCATCTTGGCGTTGTGGCGAACTTTGATGAACACGGCCGCGCGAGTGCCTATCTGTTCGTCGACGACGCCGACGCCGTCGCGGCGCGTTGGGAGGCTGCGGGAGCGGAGGTCCATCCACCCCAGGACACCGAGTGGGGACAACACGAGGGAGCGGTCGTTGATCCGGACGGAAATGTGATCCGGTTCGGTTCACCGATGACGGACAGGCAGTTGTAGTAAGCCCGCTCCGAATCGCAAGCGCCGAGGGCTTCAGATCTGGCTCGATTACTCCCCAGGCAATTCCGCGGCTTTGATGATGCTTGTGATGGCTGGGAGCTGCGCGCGATCGCTATCGAGCTGGTCGACGATGACAGCAACGCCGACGAGGACACCTCCGCACGCTTCGATCAGATCCCGCGCCGCGATCGCTTGACTCCCGCGCTCGATCCAGTCGTCTACGAGCAAGCATCGATCGTCGGCCGTGACGGATTGCTGTTGGATTCGCAAGATCTGCCGGATGCCTCGGTAGTCGGGCTCAGATACAACCTCACGCTTCTGGCCAGGAAACAAGTTGCCTTGCTTGCGAATAGCAGCAAAGCCCACGCCGAGCGCGTTGGCTACCGCGCCGCCGAGGATGAAGCCGCGCGACTCGATCCCGCAGACCTTGGTGACATCTACGGAACGCCATGGCGCGGCCATTCCGGCCACTACCTCGGCGAAGGCGACTGCGTCATTGAAGACGCGCCAGACATCCGCGTGGCCGCCATCCCACTCGAAGCAGCGTAAGAAGGCATCGCGGCCCAGCTCGGTAGGCGACTTTTCCATCGCGCCCAGATTGCCCTGAAATGATGATCTGACGCAGACCCGCGGTGGAGGTGGCGAAGCCTGAGGCCGAGGCGCCGGAGCGGGCGCATCGCGGGAAGAGTGAGCATGGTGACTGCACGCCCCGTAGCCTGGCCCCGTGGCTGACATCCTGATCGCGCTGGCTTCGCAACACGCTGAGCTCTCGGATCTCATCGACGGGTGCACGAACGACGATTGGGAACGTCCGACACGCTGCGAAGGGTGGGACGTCGCCGCGGTGCTCGTGCACCTCGCGCAAACCGACGAGTTCGCAACCGCAAGCGTCCACGGAGACTTCGATCGTTTCCGCCACGGGTTTCTCGGAAACCGCGAACGCCAGACCGTTTCGGTCGACGACGCCGCCGCCGCGCAAGTCGATGCCGACCGAGGTGCGGGCGGTGACGCGATACGACAACGGTGGCACGAAGCGTCGCAAGCAATGCGCGCCGCGCTCGACGCCGCCGATCCTCACGAGCGCGTCACGTGGATCTCAGGCCAACTCTCGGTGCAGACCCTCGCGACGACACGACTCTCGGAGTGTTGGATCCACACCCGCGACATCGCATCCGCGCTCGGCATCGAGCTCCAGCCCACCGATCGGCTGCGTCACATCACCCGGCTCGCGTGGCGAACTCTCCCCTACGCGTTCGAGCGGGCCGACGCGGCGATGCACGGCCCGGTCGCGCTCGATCTGGTCGGGCCGAACGGTGAGCCGTGGCGCTTCGATCCCGATGCGCCCGCGCTCACGACGATCCGAGGCTCCGCAGCCGAGTTCTGCGAGGTCGCAGCCCGTCGCGTCGACCCCGACGCAACCGATCTGGTGGGCGACGGCCCCGACGCGGCGACGGTGCTCCGCCTCGTGCGGACCTACGCTCAGTAGCGAAGACTCGCTCGAGGCCTACGTTCGGTCGAGTATCTCGGCCGCGGCGCGTTCTCCCGAACGCACCGCGCCATCGATCGCGCCGTGCGACGTCGTCGAGGTCTCCGTCCCGGCCCAGTGCACCCGTCCGAAAGGCTCTCGCACCAGGGGGCCGAAGCGCGTGAGGATGCCCGGGGGGAGATGCGCGAACGAGCACCCACGCGTCCACTCCTCCTTCCACCAAGCGGTCTCGATGACCTCGGACGGTGACGCGGCGCGCCGGCCCAACCTGGCCGTGAGCGCGTCGACCAGTGCCCGTCGCCGTTCGCCGCGGTCGAGCGCGTCGACACGCGCGGCGACGGGTCCGAACGTGAAGGCCGCGATGACGCCGGGTCTGCCCGACGCAGGGGACGCGTCGAGAGTGACCTCCGCGACCGAGCCGGGCTCGGAGGTCTGGCCGCTGAAGCCGTCGCCTCGCCAGAACGGCTCGTCGTAGACCACGAGCGTCTTCGTCTCCGGTCCGGCTACCGCACTGCGATACAGCGTCAGACGGTCCGGAGGGACGACGGGGTCGAACTCGATCTCGAGCGTCAGCGCGGGCGGAACCGCGACGACGACGCGGCGAGCCGACACCGCGAGATCGTCCGCGTCGACGTCGACGTGATCCTCACGCTCGGTGATCGACCGTACAGGCGCGCTCAGACGCACCGCGTCTCCCAGGTCCTCGGCGATCCGTTGCGCGATGGATCCCGCGCCACCTTCGACCATGTTCTCCTGCGAGCCACCCTCGATCGAGAACAGCGTGTTGATGCTTCCGTGCGCACGCACGAGGAACAACAGGTGGAGGAACGACACCTCGTTCAGATCACCTGTGAACAGGCCGCGCACCGCCATCTCGAACAAATCGCGCGCGATGGTGGTCCGGATCCCGGAGCGCTCGAGCCACCAAGCCACCGTGCGCGAATCCCACTCATCGGCGCGCCTCGCCATCCATGGGGCGTCAACGGGGACGTGCTTCGCCATCCGATCGAGCTTCATCTGCGCCAACGCGATCGTGATGATCGCGAGTGGACTGATCTTGGGAATGAGGCCCCTGTAACGGCGCGTTCGTCCCTCGCCGATGAGGAGGTGAGCGCCCTTCACCCATGTCTTGTACGTGGACGCCCCCACCTCCCGCGCGAGCCCGAAGATCGCATCGTGCCGGGGGCCCAGCCACGCGCCTCCGCGGTCGACCGGAGAGCCATCGGACAGGCGGTGGGTCCAGATCCGGCCCCCGACGCGATCGCGCGCCTCGAGGACGACGACCGTCTTCCCACCTTGGCTCAACCGCCGCGCGGCCGTGAGCCCAGCGTACCCGGCACCGACGACGCAGACGTCCGCATCCACCCGCTCCGGCATGCGACCCGCACGGTACCCGATTGCATCGTCCGGGCGTCCAGGGCACGCTCGGTCCCAGATACGGTCTCCGATCGGGGAATCGATGGAACCTCGGCGACGCGGTCGGTGTACGAATGACGGTTGGTCCGGGTGTCGAGAGGGATGTGGCCGGCGATGAGCTTCCTGAGGCGATCGGCGTGCACCGCGGCGGTGGTGACGCTGATCGCGGCAACTGCATGCTCGGGTGACGACAAGGCGGCGCCGGCGTCCACGAGCGTCGAAAGGCCTCAGGTACCGGGCGAGCGCGATCGCGTCGTGGTCCGCGGCAGTGCCACCGTCGACGGGGCGCCGTTCGACTCGCGATGGGTCGGCGCCGTCGTTCTCAGGGGCGGATTGGTCACGCCCTGTCAAACCACGCTCCCGCCCGTCGCCAACGGGCGCTACTCGGTCACTGTCTTCGCCGAGACGGAGTCGAGTGGCTGTGGCGGCCCCGGCGCCCGGATCGTGCTGTGGACATACGCCGACAACAAGATCGTGTTCAGCACCAACGCGTTGGCTTGGCCCGGGAACGGCCGAGTCAAGAGCTTCGCGGCGCGCTACTCGACCTCCGCGCCGGCCGGCGCCGCACCCGTGACCGCGCAGTTCACGGGCGGCGTATTCCGGGCAGACGGCGTGGAGCTTCCGCCCGGAACGCGGGTCGAGGCCTACGTTGGCGACACGCGCTGCGGAGTCGCATCGGTACGGAGCTCGGAGAGCTTCACGGGGTACGTCCTCTCGGTCGTCGGGCCCGACTCGATCGCCGGATGCACCCGCGGAGCCACCCTGGCCTTCCGCATCGACGGTCGCCCCGCGGCGGCCACGACCGTCGTCAACACCCCTCCGGGTCAGCGAGAGGCGCTCGACCTGACGCTGCCATAGGGGGCACCGACCTCTACGGTGGCGCGGTGCGCCTCTACCTGGTTCAGCACGGGCCGGCCAAGACCGAGGACGAAGACCCGGAGCGGCCGCTCACGGACGAGGGCGTGGACATCGTTCGAGGTGTCGCACGCGACGCGGTCGAGAGGTTCGGTATCCGGGTGGGTCGGGTCATCCACTCCGGAAAGGCGCGGTCCCGTCAAACCGCCGAGGCCTGGGGTGAACTGCTCGACACCGATGTCGAGCAGGCCGACGCACTCGCGCCGAACGACGACCCCGCGACCTGGGTAGCACGCCTCGACGGGGAGACCGAAGACCTCATGCTCGTCGGACACCTTCCCCACCTCGCGCGACTCACGGGTCTCCTGGTCACGGGCACCTCCGACCACTCCGTCGTGAGCTTCAGGCAGGGCGGGCTGGTGGGACTCGAGCGAACCGACACGGGTTGGGGGGTCTCGGTCGTTCTCCCACCTGAAGGCGCGTGACCGCGGCGCGGTTTAGAGCGTGAAGGGGGGTTTCGGCGAGGTGATGGCGGCGACCTCGATTCTCTAGTGTTGCGCCCGTGAGCCCCGAGCACCCCAACGCCAGCGCGTACCGTCGGACAGCAGACGCCTTCCGAGCGAGCGATCACGCCACGTTTCGCACCCTCGTCGCCTCGGATGTCGTATGGCACGTCCCGGGTGCGCACCCGATGGCGGGAGACGTACGCGGCCAGGATGCGCTCGTCTCGTGGCTGAGCCAGGTGAGGGAGATGGGGTTCTGGCTCGAGGAGCACGACGTGTTCGGCAACGACGACCACGTGTGCGCCCTGAGCCAGATGGGCGCACGACGCACCGGCATCGATGTGCAGACGCGCGTCGTCAGCGTGTTCCACTATCGCAACGGCCAGATGCTCGAACGTTGGTTCTACCCGGAAGACGGCTCCGCCTGGGCGCAGATCTTCACCGGCTAACGGGTCCGGTCGCGCCGCCCGAGGGTGATCGGTGTGGCGCGATGATCGTGGCCCATCCAACCGAATCGACTCGGAGGGGCTCATGGCTGCCTATGTCGTGTATCAAGGCGAGGTTACGGATCCGCAGCGGTACGAGGAGTACAAGACACGAGCCGCGGCGAGCATCGCCGCGGCCGGCGGTCGCTATCTCGTTCGGGGCGGCGACGTCGAGGTGCTCGAAGGTGAACCCCCGGCGGGTCGCACCGTGCTGATCGAGTTCCCGACGATGCGAGCCGCGTTCGACTGGTACCGAGGAGACGAGTACACCGAGGCGCGGAAGCTTCGTGCCGGCGCAGCCCGGGCTCGCATGTACGTCGTCGCAGGCATCGCCTCGCACGCGTGAGCCTCGAATGGGAGCAGACGATCGTCGACGCCCGGGATCCGGTCCGGCTGGGCCGTTGGTGGACGGAGGCGCTCGGCTGGGTCGTGGTCAACGACGTACCCGACGAGTACGAGATCCGGGCCCGTCCCGACCGTCTTCCCGGCCTGCTCTTCGTACGGGTCGCAACCCCCAAGGCACACAAGAACCGCCTTCATCTGGACTTCCGGCCCGACGACCGCGACGCGGAGGTGAAGCGTCTCGTCGACCTCGGCGCGACCCGGGTGGACGTCGGCCAAGGCGAGCAGTCGTGGGTCGTGCTCGCCGACCCTGAAGGCAACGAGTTCTGCGTCCTCAGCTCTCGGGAGCCGACCGCCTGACCCGGCTCAGCTGTGACGGGCGACCGCGTTGCAGCGACTGACAGACTCCGGACATGTGCTGCCAGGACACCAACACGCTCTCGTTGCCGGCGCCGGTGATCGAGACGCTGGCTCAGTACCGTCGCCTCCTCGACGAGCGCGGATGGGACTAGGGGGACGAGCAGATCGACCTCTTCCGATGGACCCGCTTCACGAAGTTCGGGGCCGTCTTCGCCGAGTACGCCGCGACGGGCGACTGGGCACAGGCGATCCGAAGCGTGATCGACGCCGATGTGCCGGTCGGAGTCGTCGTTGTCAGAGTCGACGAGAGTGGCGCGCTGCGGGCCGACGTCGGGCCGGCCCTCATCGCGGTCGCGGGTCGCACGGTCGCGATCGACGTCATTGTCGACTCCACATGTGACACGGCCCTGACGCTTTCGATCGCCGGCCGGCAAGCGCACGTTCCGGCGCGAGGAGCTGCGGTCGAGACCATCGATCTCGATGGTGCGCACCCGGCGTTCACCGTCTCGTCGAACGGCGACGTTCTGACGGTCGACGGTGCGGCGCGCACACGCGCATCGGCCGAGCTCACCCTCGCGTCCTCTCACTGCGCTCGCTGGTCGGTCACCGATGCGAGCGGCGGGGCCTGGTTCCCGGACGGCGTCCTGACGAAGTGGGACTTCCACCACCGACCCTTCTTCCACGGCCACGACGTGACCCTCACCGTGCCGGCCGAGGCGCTCGAGGTGGTGTGCACCCGGGGCCTCGAGTTCGACCGGGAGGTGCGCGAGGTGACTCCCCCTGCGGGAGAACGGGTCACCGTCGAGTGCGAGCCGGTGCGGTTGATCGATCCTGCCGCGGACGGATGGTATGGCGGCGACATGCACGTGCACATGAACTACAGCGGCGACCTGATCTGCACGCCGGGCGACGCGGCCCGCATGCAGCTCGGAGAAGGGCTCCATCTGGTCAACCTGGTGGCCGCCAACTGCCTCACGTCGCGCGTCTACGACCGCGACATGCTCGAGCAGTTCCCCGATGCCGATCTCCCGTGGTCGACGGGTGATTCGGTGGCCCGCATGGGTGTGGAGTACCGCAACGACCTGCTGGGTCACGTTCACGCCCTCGGCCCGAGCGGCCCGCCGAGCCGCTACTTCACCGGTCACGACCGATCCGATCATCCCGAGGACTGGCCGCCGAACAAGGTGGGTTGCGACGAGCTCCGCAGCTTGGGTGCCACCGTGGGCTACTGCCATCCGGCGTTCAGGGAATTCCCGGACGACGGGTCCACCCGTCGCTTCTTCAGGACTCCGCGGTCGGTCGAGGCTCGCGAACTGGTCGCCGACGCCGCGCTCGGTGTCGTCGACTCCATCGACCTCATCTCGCCGACCGATGACGAGGGAGCGGTATTCCTGTACCACCGGCTGTTGTCCTGTGGTCTACGGCTAGCGGCCACCGCCGGCACCGACACGTTCCTGTCGTTCTCACACAGCGGGACCTTCTCCAACCCACCCGGCTGGGGTCGAGTCTATGCCCACCTCGGCGATCAGCCCTTGTCGGTGGCGAGCTTCAAGGAAGCCATCCGCGCCGGGCGCACCGTGGTCACGAACGGGCCGTGGCTCACCCTCGAGGTGAACGGACGAGGCCCGGGAGCGGTGCTCGAGCTCGGTCCACGCGACCGGCTCGAGGCCGTCGCACGGGTCGGGGGGCCCGGCGCGCAGCATCTGTCGCTCGTCGGTCCCGACGGCCTGCTCGCGGAGGGCGATCCCGCCGAGCTCCGGTTCGAGACCGGGTTGGAGGGTGGGCCGACGTGGATCGCCGCCGTTGCCCGCGGTGCCGGCCATCCCAACACCCTCGAGGAGTCGGTGCTCGCGCACACCTCACCGGTCTACGTCGACGTCTCCGGCCGGCGCGTCGGTCGCGCCGCCGACGCGCAATGGTGCCTCGAATTCCTCGACAAGCTCGAGGACCTCGTGCGCGAGCACGGACACTTCGATCCCGCTACGCGCGATGAGCATCTCGGCGACGTGGTTGCCGTGCTGGACGATGCACGCGCCTTCTACCGTCGGGTCGTCGACTCGGCCGGGCACTGACCCGAACCGCCGACCGCCTGCCCCCTCTGGGTCAACCGTTCGGAGGATCCCCGGGTTCGGGCGGCCGGCCGCCGCGGGCCCTGATGTCGTCGAATCGCTCGCCGAAGTGCCAGCGGTGTCCCTCGAGGTCGGTCGCCTCATAGCGCCGCTCGCCGAAGAAGGCGTCGTCGAGCTCCATGGTGATGGTGGCGCCCTCGGCCACCGCATGGGCGTAGTGGGAGTCGATGTCGTGGACGTAGACGTTCATCATCACCGTGGTCACTCCCGCCTCGAGCGGGCTGTGGATGCGATGGATCTCCGGGTTCGCGTGTCCGATCATCACGACACCGCTGCCCACTCGCATCCAGCAGAGGTACTGGCCGTCGAACTCCATGCGGGCCTCACGGCTCTCGCGGAACTGGAAGACCCGCGTGAGGTAGTCGACGGCGGCCAGCTCGTCGCGGTAGGCGAGCCTGGGGTAGATGTCGGGGGTCGTCGTCACGGTCGACTGCGGTTGCTCCTGGCCGATGGTGGACATGAGTCGCTCCTTCGCTCGCGAGAAGACCACCGGGTCGCCCGGGTCGTCGGGCTCGATCCGGTCGGGTCGGAGTCGTCGGATCGGATCGAGGTCGTCGTTCACGACCCGATCCTCCCAGGGTCTCTGTCCCCGGTGCTCTCGCCGTGTTCTCCCCCGCTGAGGTCCGCGAGTTCACGAAGACGTCTGCGCGCCCGGTGAATTCTTGAGCGCACGGTGCCGATGGGCAGGCCGAGGGCGTCGGCGACCTCCTCGTAGCTCAGCGACTCCCAGACGTGGAGCATGAGCGCATCGCGTTCCGGCTCCGGTAGCGACATCACCGCCTGCGCGACCCGCTGCCAGTGCTTCGAGGCATCGACGACGACGCTCACACGATCGGCGTCGTCCACGGGCGACAACCGCTGCGCAGCGAGCCGCGCCATCGCATGGATGCGCCGCGCCTCGCGACGCCGGTGCTTCGCCAGCAGGTTCGTGGCGATGCCGTAGAGCCACGGCCGCGCCGCCGGACGCAGCACGTCATAGGTGTGCCGCTTCTCGAAGGCGACCCGGAACACCTCGCCCACCATCGCCTCGGCCTCGTCCGGTCCGAGCCGACGCACGAGATAGCGATGCAGCACGGTCGCGTGGCGGTCGAAGATCGTCCCGAACCGAACCGGGTCGTGGAGTGACGCGGCGATCACCGCGGCGTCGGACTCCTCCTCCACACTCCTCATGTTCCCCGCAGCCGATGGCAGGTTCACGCAAGGGCTACGGGAGGCTCGCGGATCGTCCCACGAGCAACGCCATCCCACGCCAGCGCCACATGCAATCGACGTGGGCCAGTCCGGCGTCGCGCATCCAGATCAGCTGCGTCTCGACGTCGACAAGCCGGTCCTCCGGATCATCGGCCGTCCGTCCGATGCGAGCCAGGAACTCCGCATGCAGCATCGGCGTGGACGACGCGACGATCTCCAAGTTGGCGAAGACACCGCCGGGCCGGAGCTGACGAGCGACCTCGTTGATCAGAGACCGCTTGCGACCGTCGTCCAAGTGGTGGATGGCGAAGCCCGAAACGATGAGGTCGAACTCCCCGAGCGTGCTCAGGTCGTCCGCGAGATCCCACGGCCGGACCTCGACGCGATCGTCCGCGCGGAACCGCTCACGCGCTCGATCGAGCATGGGTGGCGACCGGTCGACGGCGACGACCCGCGCGACGGTCGGAAGCGCATCGACCACGAGACTCACCAGCCGGCCGTCACCGCATCCCAGGTCGAGCACCGACCGCGCCTCGCGCGGCAGCATCTCCAGCAACGCCGCTTCGCCCGCGAGTCGCGGTGGCAGTCGCTCCACTCGATCCAAGTACCAGTCGACCTGATCCGCGTCGTGCCATCCGGCTGTCGGCGTGCTCGCCGGCTCAGGGGCCGGCGCGCGGTCGTCGGCATGCACGGGACCAGTCTCGCGTGAACGCGTGGAGGGTCTCATGGTGCGAGGCGCTCGAGGGCCCAGCCGCCTCCCTCTTTCCGGTAGCGCAGCCGATCGTGGAGCCGATCATCGCGGTGCTCCCAGAACTCGAAGTCCGATGGCGCGACGCGAAAGCCACCCCAGAACGGTGGGAGCGGGACGGCCTCGTCACCGAATCGGGCCGCCAGCCGCTCGACCTCGGCCTCGAGGAAGGCCCGGCTCGGCACGGTCTCACTCTGGTGGGATGCCCACGCGCTCAGCTGGCTGGCGCGGGGCCGGTTGCGCCAGTACGCCTCCGACTCCGCCGGACCTAGACGACTCACGGCACCCGTGGCGCGCACCTGACGACGCAGCGTCGTCCAGTGCAGGAGCACAGCCGCATGTGGGTTCAGGCTGAGCTCGTGGCTCTTGCGACTCTCGTAGTTCGTGTAGAAGCAGAGCCCTCGTGCGTCGAAGCCGCGCAGCAGCACCACCCGCGCCGACGGCCGCCCGTCGAGATCGGACGTCGCGACCACCATGTGGTCGGCCTCGTCGGCGATCGCGGCGACCGCCTCGTCGTACCAGCGGGTGAGCTGCACGAAGGGGTCGGGGTGGACGGCGTCCTCGGTCAGCGTCATCCCTCGGCACCCTACGTCGCGAGAGCGACGGGCATCTGCAGCTCGGTCACACTCCGAGCGGGATCATCGGAGTGCCATTCGTGGTAGAGCTCGCGGCTGCGGCCATCCAAGCGGTAGCCGCTGTCCTCGATCCATCGGACGAGCACTTCGTACACTGGCACGACGTTGTCCATCGAGCCGCGGTGGATGACTGAAGCGACTTCCACGACTGGCAGATCCACGATTCGCACGCGATCAGTTCCATCGACCGCCTGGTCGCCGATGTCGAAACCGGTGTGCAGCACCACCGCTCCGTCGTCGGACGGCTCCTCGTACCAGGCGACCGTGATCCCCGGTTGCGCCGCGCTTCTCTCCAGGTGCGCCGCCACCTCGGGGAGCACGCGCATGAAGACGGGGCCGAGGTTCTCATGCCCGAACCCCGGCGCGGTCGCGGCGATCTCCGCGATCCGGAGCGGCTGCGTCGACTTCAGCACGATGTCGGGGGAAGGGACGGGATCCGCGGCGTCGAGCGCGCGAAGCTGCGCTTCCACTCTGCGCAGCCGGGCCTGCTCCTCGGAGACTCGCTGCTCGATCTCGGTCCGTCGTGCGCGGAGCATGGCGACGAGCTGTTCGAGCGGAGGATCGTCCTCGAGCAACTCGCCGACCTGGTCGAGACCGAACCCCAGGTCGCGCAGCGCCACGACGCGGTGCAATCGTTCGAGCTGGGCGACTCCGTAGAAGCGGTACCCACTCTCCGGATCCACTCGGTCGGGGCGCAGGATGCCGAGCTCGTCGTAGTGGCGGAGCGTTCGCGGCGAGACCTGGCCGAGCCGGGCGAAGTCTCCGATGCTCAACATGACATCGCCCATTCTTGGTCGCGAGAAGGCCCCCGAATCGCGGAAGATGCTTGCGGCTTGTCGCTGGGCCTGATAACATCGAACGTACGTTCGCTTTCCCGTGAGCTGTAGCCCGGACGCCGGAGTTCGCCAAGCGTCTGCAGGTTCCACCACGCGCAGAAGACCCGCGAGGGGTACCGGCTGGAGGGCGGGCCGGGGCACTGGCGCTGGCTGAAGCCCGACGGCACCGACGTCGACGCGCGACCACCCCCACCGCCGCGATCGCAACCCGACGACGGCAGGGCACGATCGCGGAGCCACAGGCGCGCATCTGTGACGCCGCGATCGCGCGAGTCGAGGAGCGCTGGGGGAACGCGGAACCACTTGACCTTCACGCGACGGAAGGTTGTCTCATCGAGAGATGAGAGACGACGAGCTTGCGTACTACTCGACCGCCGGCCCGATGACGACCCTCGATCCCGGGTCCGACGCGTTCGAGGAGCTGCCCGAAGACCCGCTCGCGCTGGGGCCGGTCGTGCAGGGCCTGATCCTCCACGAGTTCTGGGCCGACCGGTACGGCGTCGAGATCCCACCCGCACGGGCGGACGAGGTCGAGACGCGCGCCGCGTCGGCGATGGTCGAGCTCATCCGGCGGCTCGATCCCGCGCCGCTGAGCACGTCGCGACCTCCCGACCGGCGGATGATCGGCAACTGTCGCCATTTCTCGACGCTGACGTGCGCCCTGCTCCGGCGGTCCGGGATCCCCGCCCGGGCGCGGTGCGGCTTCGCGACGTACTTCGAGACCGATCGCTACATCGACCATTGGGTGGTCGAGTACTGGGAGCCGGCGCCCGCGCGCTGGCGGCGGGTCGACTACCAGCTCGACCTCGTCCAACGGCAGGCGCTGGGGCTCGCCTTCGACACAACCGACCTGCCGCCGGGCAGCTTTCTGGACGCGGCCGAGGCCTGGCAGCTCTGTCGATCTGGCGGGGCCGACCCCGAGCGCTTCGGGATCCTCGACTTCTGGGGCATCTGGTTCGTCCGCAACAACGTCGTGCGCGACCTCGCGGCGCTCAACAAGATGGAGCTGCTTCCCTGGGACGGTTGGGGCCTCATGACCGTGGCCGAGGAGCACGAGGCGGGACCCGCAAGCGCCGTCATCGACAAGGTGGCCGACGCGATCGTTGCCGACGCCTGGCTCGAGTGTCGCGGCCTGTACGAGGAGCACGATCTGCTGCGCGTACCAGAGGCGGTCGTCAGCTACCGCGCCGGCACGACCGTCGCCCTGCCCGCCTGACGACGCGCTCGGCCGGCTGCAACTGCGCACACAGCCGTCTCACGTCGGCTGCTCGAGCTCGACCGGCTCGAGCTCGACCGGCTCGAGCTCGACCGGCATGGCGAACTCTCCCAGCTCGCTGCGCGCGTAGGCCATGCCTTCGAGGCGTCGCGCGACGAGTCCGAGGCGCAGGAACACGCGGAGCCCGCCGATGCCGTCGATGTCGACGTCGAAATGGCCGGTGACCCAGCCCGCGCCGGCGTCGACGTCGACCAGCGCGACCTCGGTCACTCCCATGGTCGTGACGGTCGCCGCGTTCGGCGGGCGGACGACCAGCTCGAACGGCACCGGTCCGATCGGCGAGTGGGTGGTGCCCGCCCACGCGCCGGCCAGCTCGCCGTCGGGATCAACCGCAGTGGGGAGGCGTGGCATCGGCGTGTCGTCCGCGACGTACTCGAACGGGTACACGCCGCCGTAGAGACGGGCCCGCCCGTCCGCGCCGACGACGAGATCGAGCTCCCACCCGTCGAACATGCCGCCGTCGCCCCGCCAACGGTCGCCGGCGGGCTCGAGCCGGGTCTTCGTCTCCGAGCTCACGATCGCCCCCGGGGACGAGCGCAGCAGTGGGTGATCACCGGGCTGCGTCAGCTCTGCCCGCAGCTCCCAGAACGTCGACCGGTAACCCCCGAGCAGCCGAGAGTCGACCCGCGCCGGCGTCGTCGTCCGGCTGAACACCGCCGGCTCGTCCAGGCCATACGCGAGCGCGGCGCCGGCGATGACCGAGCGGGCTTCCTGCGCGCCGCCGGTGTTCAGCAGGACGACGGCTCCCACCCGCTCATCGGGATGGGCACCGATGAAGTTCGTGAACCCGACGCCGTCGCCCCCGTGGCAGAAGAAGGCGCGACCCCCGCGCCGGTCGACCCGGAAGCCCAGGCCCATGCCCCCTCCCCCCGGCCCGAGCGGCGCGTGGAGCCGCTGCATGTCGGCCACCGTCTCGATTCTCACGACCCCGCCGCCGCCGTTGAGGTGGGCCAGCATGAAGCGCGCCAGATCCTCGGCCGTCGACACCATCGATCCCGACGGCGGTGGAGGCTCGAAGGGCCACGGCACGGTCGCCAGGCGCAGCACGCGGCCGTCCATCTGGCTCGGCGCATGCCCGACCGCACGGTCCTCGTGACCCGCGGGCGGCGCACCGATGCGTGTCGCCGTCATCTCGAGCGGGACGAACACTGCCCGCGTGACCACCTCGTCCCAGGCCGCGCCGGCGAGGTGGGCCAGCAGGCACCCGAGCGTGTCGTAGCCGTTGTTGGCGTACACGAGCCGCGATCCCGGGGCGGCTTCGGTGGCGACGTGGGTGGTGACCTCGTCCTCGACGGAGACGGTCGAATGCCATGAGGCCGACACGCCCAAGCCGCCGGTGTGCGTGAGCAGCTGGCGGATCGTGACCGGATGCTCGTCCTCCCAGGCGTTGGCGAGACGCACCTCACCGAGGTGGGCGTTGACCGGATCATCCAGGCCGATCGTGCCGTCCTCGACGAAACGCATGAGCGCGGTGGCCACGACCGGCTTCGTCAGCGACTGCGCCGAGAACGTGGTGGTCGGCGTCACCGGAGCCGGATCGTCGATGTCGACGACGCCGTACCCGGCCGACCACACGATCTGGTCGTCGACGACAACGGCGACACTGGCCCCGACGACCCCTTTGGCGAGCTGCTCCTCGATCACCTCTGCGAGGCGCTCCATCGCCACGATCCCACTCTCGCGCGGGCGGACGTCGGCCCGCTCCGACGGTCAGCCCCGCTCAGAGTTGCGGGCCGTCGTCGTCACACGTCATGGGCGGGAACGGCGTCGTTCGATCGCCCTGCCGTTGCCAGACCGCGACGTTCGCGTTCGGGCCCGGGTCGATCCACAGCACACGGTTGGTGTGCAGGTCGACACCGAGGAGGGGATTGACCACGTTGCTCGCCACGACGTGGATGAGGATGCCGTGTGCGCGCTCGCCCGTGCCACAGCCCCAACTGGGCCACACCGCGTCGATCGTCTGCGGACCGCCGAGGTCGATGGTGACCACCGCGCCGATGAAACGGTCGTTGGCTGCCGGCACGCGGGTGGTCCACGGTGCCGTGCGGACCACGCTCGGCCGCTCGTCGGCACCCAAGAGACGCACATGGGGGTCGTCGGTGGCCACACGTATCGCACGCGATCGCGCTGCCGCGGTGTAGGCACGACCCGCCGGATCCGACGCAGGGGCCGTGCCCGCGGCCGCGCGGCTGGTCGCACCCGTCGCCCGAGGGGCTTTGCCTTGCCGCGATTGTGTGTTGTCGCTTCCGTGCGAGCACGCGGCCATCAGGAGCACGACGGCGAGCGGAACCGTGCAACGCAACAGCGCGCGTCGGGCGCTCAATGGCACACACCCGAACCGGCATCGACGTAGGACTGGCCGGCCTGGGGGACGAACTGCCAGTCGTAGCTCGACGCGTGGAGCGTCAGCTTCAGGATGCCGAACACCGTGCTGTTGCGGGCTTCGCTGTTGGCGGCGACGGTCGTGCCCGATGACTCGTGGCTGCGACCGCCCGTGCCCACGACGAACTCGCGGATCCCTCGGGCCGGGTCGGCGCCGGCCAAGGGGTCCTGCGGCGCGAACCGCTCGTAGTTGTGCACGTGGGCGTTCAACACCACGTCGGCACCCGCTGCGTAGAGGTCCTTCCAGAAGGCGTCGCTCTTGGTCGAGGGCGTCTTGGACGAGAAGCGGGGCTCGTGCCAGTACGCGAGGGTGCATGCCGCGGGGTGGGCGGCCAGGTCGGCCTTCAGCCACTGCTCCTGAGCCGACCCCGCCGCACACGAGATGACGCTGCACCCCCGCGTCGTGTTGAGCACGATCACGTGCCAGGAACCGAGGTCGTAGCTGTAGTAGCCCTTGGTCGGGTCGCCCGCCGAGGTTCCGAAGTAGCCGTAGTAGTCCTGGGCATTCGGCTTGCAGAGGTTGTAGCCGTAGAGGTCCGGGTTGGTGGACTTGTACTCGTGGTTGCCGGGCGCAGGGCGCGAGATCGACTTCACCCGCCCCCAGGTCGGGTCGTAGGACGCGGCAAAGGCGCTCGCCGGGGAACAGTCGTACTGCATGTCGCCGAGGGGCAACACGGCGTTGTAGTCCCCGTTGACCAGCAGGTCGGAGGTGTACTTCTGATGGCAGTACGTCGAGCTGCCGAGACCTCCGTTGAAATACGGATCGTGCGGGTCACAGGCGGTGTCGCCGACCGCGGCGATCACCGGGTCGGAGGCGGTCACCGCCGCGGTCGGCAACGACCCGAGCGTCGCCGAGCCGCCGATGTTGGAGGCCGTCACGAACACGCGCAGCCCGTGGCCGACGTCGCTTGCCGTTGGAACGTACGTGGTCGCGGTCGCCCCGGTGATGTCGACGCAGCTCGCGCCACGGCTGTCACATCTCCGCCATTGATAGGCGTAGGTGATGGGCTGGGTGCCGCTCCAGGTGCCCGGGTCGCCGGTGAGCGTCTGGCCCTGTTGCGCGGTGCCGTTGACCGAGGGGCGCACGACGTTGGCCGGCGGCTGCGCGTTCGCGGTGACGACGGATGTGGCCGCCGAGGTCGCGGTGCTCGAGCCGACAGTGTTCCCGCCGGTGACGGCGACACGCATGGTGAAGCCGACGTCCGACGAGGTGAGCACGTAGGTTGCGGCGGTCGCGCCCGGGACGTCGGCGCAGCTCGCGCCTGCGTTGTCGCAACGCTGCCACTGGTAGGTGTACGTGATCGGCGCGGTGCCGCTCCAGGCGCCCGGAGCAGCGGTGAGGGTCTGGTTCGCCACCGCGGTGCCGCTGATGACGGGGGGCGACGTGTTGGTCGGCGAGGTGCTCGTCGTGCCGTTGGACACCAGGATGTTGTCGGCCACGATCGTGAAGCCCTGGGCTGCGGAGTTGTTCCCGATCTGCACCGCGCTGATCCCCGCGGACGAGACGTTTGCCGTCGCGGAGTGGTACACGACATTGCCGTTCACCGAGACGTCGACCGTTCCGGTCGCCGAGCCGGTGGCAACCACGTGAACCTGCAGCTGGGCCCAGGTGTTGAGGGGGAGGTTGGCCGACGTGGCGTTGTAGGTGTTGTCGTACCAGACCCAGATCCCACCGGCGCCGTTCTGGCGATAGAGGCTGACGAGCTTGGTGCCTCCGGCATCGAACAACCGGAAGATCGGCACGTTGCCACCGCTTGCGCCTTCCGCCTGGACCTGGAAGTCGCCGGCCGCCACGAGATCTGTCTGAGCGCTGGCGAGCGACTCGCGCGCGTAGGCGAAGGACCCGGCGGCCGTCGTCGCCGAGAGACGGGCTGCGTACGTTCCCGTCTTGACGACCGCGCTCTGGACGGTGGCGGAACCGGCGGCCCCGGTCTGCACGGTGGACCAGGCCGCGAGGTTGCCCGACTCGAAGTCGTCGCTGAACAGCACCGGGCCCGCCTGCGCACCACCCAATTGCGCGAACAGACCCGCGAGCACCGCGATGACGAGAATGCCCGCGCGTCTGCGCGCCGTTCGTTTCCCTGGTCGGGGGGAGACCATGCGTTACCTCCGCCGTGGGCCGTGTTCCCCCCGCACGCTATTCGCGCTCCCCCGACCCACCTATAGGTCGCACGACCCATCGATGCCCACGTGTGCACGGCGCGTGGCACGCCGTCACGTTGTCGGTCTCACGGCGTGGTGGTGGAGGGCGGGGGTGCGCTCGGCGCGCGCCCGGCGCCACCCGCCGGCGGCGCGGGTGGCGCGCCGGTCGTGGGGATCGGCACCCGCCGCATCGGCGGCGCCGGCCAGGGAACCGTCGACTCGGACGGGCGGAGTGGCCCGTCGCGAAGCGCGGTGTCCCGCACGTTCCGCGCCGCAACGTCCGACACCCGCCCGGGCGCGAGCGCGAGCGCCAGCACCAGGAGCACCATGACCGCGACGATCGCACCCCCGACACGAGGGCGGTGATCGAAGCGTCGTAGGAACAGCGTCGCGACAACTGCGCCGACGACGATGATGGCGGCTGCAACCCCCAGGTAGAGGTCGCCGGCGTGAGGTCGCACGACCTTCCGAGGGTACCGACGATCGTTGCGCCTTCCCGTGATCCCCGCAGCGGAGGTCGTCGCTCAGATCGGGCGCACGTCAGACGTCGTCGCCGCGTTGTCCCGCGCGTAGAGCCACGCCTCGGCCACCGAGCCCAGCGCCTCGACGAGCGCGGCCGTCGGGCGGGTTTCGTGGGGGTGTTCGTCCCAGTAGGGTCCCAGGCCGCGCACCCGCGGTGGGAGCTCGAGCTGCACCCCGCCGTGTCGAGGTCGGTTCACGGGGTTGTCGGGGTGCGTGCCACGCAACGCGCGCGGAATCGCCGACAGATCGTCCACGACCTCGTAGCCGGGGAGCGCCGCCTCCACCCGCCGGCGGAGGTCGCCCGCGAGCGCGCGGTTGCTCCCGCCCGCGAGCAGCGTCGTCCACCATCCCACGCGTCCGTAGCCGTGCAGCGCGACCGCGACCTCGACGTGGTCGAGGAACCGGGACAGCGCGTCCGAGGCTTCCGGGTCGACGTCGGCCGAGGGAATGTGCCAGCGCAGCTCGGCGGGCTGGAGCACTGCGTACAACGAGGCGCCGGCGCTCGCGGCTGCGGCGCGCGCGATCGTGTCGGTTTCCTCTTCGAGCGAGCCTCCGTGGAACGCGAGGAAGCCGAACGCCGAGCGCAGCTCCAGCACCTCCTCCACGCCCGGTTGGCGCAACAGCTCGGCGAACACCCCCACGACCCTAGGTGCACGCGCCGCGCAATGCGCGACGGCCGCTGAGCCCGGAGACGGGGTCTCGGGCAGGTACAGTTCGCCCGTGACGACGCTGCAGACCACCTTCACCGAGGAGGAGCTGCTCACCAGCCTGCCGGTGGCCGAGCCCCTCGTCGCCGGAGGCGTGCGGTGCCACGGTGGCTTCGACGACGACGGCACCTATGTGTCGCCCCGCACCGCCAACCGTTGGCCGGCCATCCGCGCGTGGCAGGAGCAGCACGCCCGGGAGTTCGCGACACCGCTCCTCGACGTCGGCCTCGACACGTGGCCGGGCGCCTACCCCAACGTCGCCCAGGCCCGCTTCCTCATCGAGCACGGTGTCGACCGACCCATCATCGACACGCTCACGCGCATCGGCACGGTGGAGGGCTTCGGATCGATGATCCGCCACTCGGTGATCCCCGATCTCCAGCGCTGCTTCGTGGAAGACGTGCGGGGTACCGCGATGCACCACCTCGACAGGGGCCTCTACGAAGCCCATGCGCGCGACGAAGCCGGTTACGGAGCCGAGGGTGGGCACAGGCAGATGTGGTTCGCGGCTCGCGACATCGCGTTCGAGCGGCCCACCACCGAGGACGAGACCGAGCGCATGCTGCAGCGTCTCGGCATCACGATGGGAGGAGGCGGCACGACGGCGCCGCCGCGCCTGCTCCCCGACGACATCGCGATCGAGCTCGAGCTGCTCATCGAGCGCATGGTGCGCCTGCTGCTGATCGAGGTCTCGGCGTACCACACGTTCGCCTGGGCCGAGGAGCTGCTCGGGGATGGCGAGCTCGTGGCGGGAGACGGTGAGGCCGCGAGGCTCGTGTCGTACGTCCGTACCGACGAGAGCCCGCACGTCGAATACCTGCGGACGACGCTGTCGGAGATGCGCGACCGCACGTTCGTCGGGGAGTCGGGCCGCGTCTACGAAGGCGCCGAGCTCATCGGCCGCCTCTGGGACCGCGCCCTGTCTGAGTCACTCGGCCCGCGTCGGAAGCTGATGAAGCAGACGAGCGCCGCCGAGGTGGAGCGTGCCGTCCGCGCCCGCCCAGACGCCGGCGACCTGCTCGACGAGTTCCACCGGCTCGAATCCTGAGCCGGCGACACTCCGCAGGACGACGCCGAGTCAGAGAACACCGTGCCGGCGATCGGCCGGCGCCTCGCCGTCCCACGACCAGCGGGGCGCGTCGGCCCACAGCCGCTCGAGGTCGTAGTAACGACGCACCTCGTCGAGGAAGACGTGCACCACGAAGTCGCCGAAGTCGATCAGCACCCACTGCGCCTCACCGATCCCCTCGACGCGCAGCGGTCTCGGCCCACCCACCGCCTTCACCTGCGCCTCGACCTCCTCGGCGATGGTGAGCACCTGGCGGCGGTTGGTGCCGTGGGTGATCACGAACGCGTCGGTGATGGCCAGCACGGCCGCGACGTCGAGGACGATGGTGTCGCTTCCCCCCTTGGTGGCTGCCCCCTGCGCGGCCGCCCTCACCCACTCACGAATCGGATCCAGTGCCTGCTCTCCCGTCATCCCGCCAACGCGCTCGTCCGCTGCGACCACTGCCCCTTGAAAGCCCTGTCCCTCGAAGCCCTATCCCTTGAAATCGCTGCCCACCACCACGGTCACGTCGACGACGTCGAGCGGCTGCCGGCTCCGCACGAGCTTGCCCACTCCGAGCGCCCGCTGCACGCGCGTTGCCGCCGCCTGTTGCTCGCGACGGTAGAACACCACCTGCGTCTCGCGGTACGAGAAGCTCTTGGCGTTGGCCGTCACCACGATTCGGAACCCGGCCGGCAGGAGGCGCTGGGCCACCTGCTGGGCCTCGGCCACGACACCGGTGCCGTTCAGGAGCTGCACCCGCGTGCGGCCCTCGGCCCCCAGCGCCACCTTGCGCGGGAGCGCGACCTCGAGCAGGGCGTCGAGCTCGCTTTGGCGCACTCGGTACACCTGGTCGCCCCCTCCGCCATCGAGCGCCTCCACCGGCAGCGTGGCGTACTGCACCGACCCCTTCGCGAGCGCCGCGATGGCAGGGGTCACATCCTCGAGACCGGGCAGACGCGGCAGGAGCGCAGGGTCGGCGTGGAGGCGCGCGAGCCAGGCCTTCCAGAACGCGTGGTGGCGAACGAGGCGCGCCAGGTCGTTCTGCTGTCCGCGCTCGGCGAGGAAGCGAGGCACGTCGCCGGGGAGCAGATCGGTGTCGCCGACGGGCCAGAGCACGTTGACGAGACCGGAAGGCTCGACCTGCTCGACCTGTGAGTCCACATGCACGCGGAGCGGGCCGGCCGCGACGAGCGCAGTCAGCGACGCATCGTCGATCACGTCGATGTGCTCGAGGTTGACCCCGAGCAGGTTCTCGAGCGCGGCGCGCAACAGTGGCGCGCCCCCGAGCTGGAACGACCTGCCCACCGCGTCGAGCCCGTACGAGGGCAGCTCGGTCATCGTGCCCGGCGGCACCAAGATCAGGTGGCCGTCGGAGCCGGAGCCGGGCGCGAGCACTGACACCGCGGTGATCGCACCGGCCGCGTCGCGCTGGGCCAGCACCGCAGGAAGCAGGCCGCGAGCGGTCGTGGGCGTGGGCTTGACGGCCGAGGCGTCATGCGCGTCGCCGGACCGGCCCGACCGGATGAACGTCACCAGGCCGACGACGAGCACGGCTGACAGGGCGATCCTGGACGCGATGCGCGCCTGTTGACGCCGGCGGGCGCGCCTGCGCTCCCGCCGCCGGCGCGCACGTTCGGTGGAGGGGGATGGTGTGGCGTGAGGCTCGACCGCGTCAGGTGCGAGTTCGGTCGGAGACGCCGTCGTCATTCGCGGCCAGCGTACAGACCGCGCTCGCGGATCAAGCGGACAGCCGGAGCGGGCACGAGACCGTCGAGGGGTCGACCGGCGACCGCTCGGGCCCGCAACTCGGTGCTCGACAACTCGAGACACGGGACGTCGACGGGTGTGACGCGCCACTCCGGTCCGAGGTCGGGCACCTCGACCCCCTGACGGCGCCAGACCCCGAGCGTGGCCAGCTCTCGCACCTCGTCGACGCGCTTCCACGTGTGGAGCTCGTCCGCCACGTCCGCGCCGATGAGCAGCACCAGGTCCGCGCCGGGCCAGCGGGCCGCCAGCTCCGCGAGGGTGTCCGCGGTGTACGACTCACCGCCGCGGTCGAGCTCGATGCGGCTCGCCTCCAGCCCTTCGACGCCGTCGAGCGCGGCCGCCACCATCGCGAAGCGGTCCTCGGCGGACGTGACGTTTCGATCGCGCTTCTGCCACGGCACATTGGCCACGACGAACAGGACGCGATCGAGACGGAGGCGGTGTCGGGCCTCGGCTGCCGCGAAGATGTGGGCGACGTGCACGGGGTCGAACGTCCCCCCGAGCACCCCGACGCGGTCGGCTACTTGAGCTCCTCCAAGAGCTTGATGAGGTCGTCGGCGTGCTCCTCCTCGACCTCGAGGATCTGCTCGATCATCCGCCGTGTCGTCGTGTCGTTGTCGCCCAGCCAACGCACGATCTCGGAGTAGGACGCGATGGCGATGCGCTCCGCCACGAGGTCCTCTTTCACCATGTCGGGCAGGCTCGCGCCCTCCACGTACTCGGCGTGACTCCGCTTCGAGAGGATGTCGGGGTTGAAGTCGGGCTCGCCCCGCAGCTGCGTGATCCGCGTGGCTGCCATGTCCGCGTGCTGCTGCTCCTGCGTGGCGTGCTGGAGGAACTCGGCAGCCGCCGCGGTCGCGTTGAGCCCGGTTGCGGTGAAGTAGTGGCGCTTGTAGCGCAGGTAGCAGACGAGCTCCGTCGCGAGCACCTCGTTGAGCACGGCGATGACCCGCTCGCGGTCGGCGCCGTACGCCTCGGTGATCGGGCCGTCGTCGATGTGCTCGCGGGCCTGGCGGCGGAGGGTTTCGACATCGCTCAGGTGGCTCACGCCTGCACCCTACCGTCGCCGCGATGAGAATCGACAGCCGCTGCGGCGCCGCGGACGGAGTCGTTGGCGGCGACAATGCAGGAATCACTTTGAAAAGCGATCCCCGGCAGGCCACGCTTCTGGGCGTGGACTCCCCCCGTCGCATCCCGTGGAGCCCCTCTTCGTGGCGCGACCTCCCGGCCGGGCAACAACCCGAGTGGCCCGACGAGGGCGCCCTCGAACGAGCCCTCAAACGCATCTCCACCCTGCCGCCGCTGGTCTTCGCCGGCGAGGCCCGCTCGCTCACCGCCGCCCTCGGTGAGGTCGCCGGGGGGCGGGCATTCCTGCTCCAGGCGGGCGACTGCGCGGAGTCCTTCGACGGGTTCTCGGCCGACAGCATCCGCGACAAGCTCCGCGTCATCCTGCAGATGGCGGTCGTGCTCACCTACGGGACCGGCGTGCCGGTGGTGAAGGTGGGACGGATCGCCGGCCAGTTCGCCAAGCCGCGCTCTTCGCCCACGGAGACCGTCGGCGACCGGGTGCTGCCCGCGTTCCGCGGCCACATGGTGAACGACCTCGCGCCCACCGGTGAGGCGCGCGTCGCCGATCCCGAACGGATGGTGCAGGCGTACCACCAGTCGGCGTCGACGCTGAACCTGCTGCGCGCGTTCACCAAGGGCGGGTTCGCCGACCTCAACCAGGTCCACGCGTGGAACCAGCAGTTCGTGGCGAGCAGCAACGAGGGCCTGCGCTACGAGCGCACCGCGTCGGAGATCGAGCGCGCCCTTCGGTTCATGGCCGCGTGCGGCATCGACCTGGGCACCGAGGCCGCGCTCCACCAGGTCGACTTCTACACGAGCCACGAGGCGCTGCTGCTCACCTACGAGGAGGCGCTCACCCGTCGCGACTCGCTCACGGGCGACTGGTACGACTGCTCGGCCCACCTGCTCTGGGTGGGTGAGCGGACCCGTGCCCTCGATGGTGCACACGTGCACTTCCTCTCCGGCGTGATGAACCCGCTGGAGTGCAAGATCGGACCGACGGCCACACCCGACGACGCGGTCGAGTTGTGCGAACGTCTCAACCCCCACCGGATCCCGGGGCGCCTCACGCTCGTCACCCGGCTCGGCGCGAGCAACGTCGAGACGCGCCTCCCACCGCTCATCCGGGCGGTGCGCGAGGCCGGTCACCCGGTCGTGTGGGCGTGCGACCCGATGCACGGCAACACCTTCCAGAGCGAATCGGGCCACAAGACGCGCCACCTCGACGACGTCCTGGCCGAGATCCGCGGCTTTTTTTCAGCGCACCGGTCCGAGGGGACATGGCCGGGTGGCGTGCACGTCGAGTTGACCGGCGACGACGTCACGGAATGCCTCGGCGGGGCCGAGGAGATCCTCGACCACGACCTCGACGCCCGCTACACGACGATGTGCGACCCCCGGCTCAACGCCAGGCAGTCGCTCGACCTCGCGTTCCGGGTGGCCGAGCTCCTGCGCCTCGACTGAGCCACCGGACGTCCCGGTCCCCGGGGCCCGGCGGGGGCCGACGGTCGGCCCGCGGCCCGAAAGCACCAAAACTTGATCAGATTCGTCAGGAATGGTTGACTGGACACCTATGAGGGCGAGCCGAACGATGCTTCTCCGCCGTGACGGCGCCCCGTCGGTCACCGAGGGCATCACGCCCCACCTGGTTCGCGACGAGCTCAGTCGCGCCCGCTGACCGACCCCTCGACCCTCCCCTGCTTCCCCTCCGGCCGTCCCTGAAGGAGGCCCCCATGAGCCAGACGATCATCACTGAGGTCGGCCCCGGCGCCATCGACCCGGTCGCGCTCGCCGACATCGAGAAGTTCGAGCGGATGCTCGCCCTGTATCTCGACGGACAGCTCGACGAGGATCGCTTCCGCGTCTTCCGCCTCAACAACGGCATCTACGGACAACGGCAGGGCGGCCACAACCAGATGGTGCGCGTCAAGGTGCCGTACGGCTCCCTCACCCCGGAGCAGCTCGACATGTGCGGCCACCTCGCCGACAAGTACTCGCGCGGGTGGGGACACATCACGACCCGGCAGAACATCCAGTTCCACTTCGTCGATCTCGAGCGTGTCCCCGCGCTGCTGCGCGACATGGCCTCGGTGGGCCTGACGTCACGCGAGGCCTGCGGCGACACCGTGCGCAACGTGCAGGGGTGCCACCTGGCAGGTGCCTGCCCCTACGAGGTGCTCGACATCTCGCCGTGGGCCGAGGCCGCCTTCCGCCACTTCCTCCGAAACCCCTACGCGCAGCGCCTGCCGCGCAAGTTCAAGATCAACTTCTCCGGCTGCGTCACCGACTGCGGCCAGGCCATGTTCAACGACATCGGGGTCATCGCGGTCAACCGGCCACGCGTCGACGGCACGGTCGAGCCCGGGTTCCGCGTGTTCATCGCCGGTGGCCTCGGTGCCAACCCCCATGCCGCGCAGGCGCTCGAGGAGTTCACGCCGCGCGAGGAGCTGCTGCCCACGCTCGAGGCTGCGCTCCGCACGTTCGACCACTACGGCAACCGCGACAACAAGCTGCGCGCCCGCATGAAGTGGCTGCTCGACACGATGGGCATCGACGAGCTGCGCGAGCGGGTGCTCAAGGAGCGCAAGTTCCTCCTCGCCTCGAACAGCTGGCCGGGTGGCATCCCCGCGTACGTCGACGAGCACGGCGACGCGCCGGCAGGCGTGAGCACGGCCGTCGAGCCCACGGCCATGGGCTGGGGCACGCCGGTGAGCATCCAGCGGACCGACCCGTACGGTCGGTGGGACGACGCCAACGTGGTGCGCGGCACGGCCAAGGGCACGGTCTCGGCGTACGCCTACGCGCGGCTCGGCGACATCACGAGCGACCAGTTCCGCGCCCTCGCCTCGATCCAGCGTGAGCTCAGGGCCTCGGTGCGCGTCACCAACCGGCAGAACGTCGTCTTCCGAGACCTCACCGAGGAGCAGCTCCCCGTCCTGCACCGCCGCCTCGACACGATCGGCATGGCGGAACCGGGTGCCGAGCTGGCGCGCGACGTGGTGGCCTGCCCGGGCGCCGACACGTGCAACCTGGCCGTCACGCAGTCGCGCGGGCTGGCGTCCGACATCGGTCGGGCGCTTGAGGAGGCCGGGCTTGCCGAGGTGGGCGGCGTGCGCGTGAACATCTCGGGCTGCACCAACTCGTGCGGCCAGCACCACGTGGCCGACATCGGCTTCTGCGGCGCCGAGCGCCGGGCACACGGCCAGTCCGCTCCCGGCTATCAGATGCTCCTCGGAGGTCACGTGGGCCAGACCGAGGTGGCGTTCGGACAGCGCGCCCTGCGCCTGCCCGCCAAGAACTGCGCGGAGGCCACCGTGCGGGTGGTGGGTCGCTTCGCGGCCGAGCGGGTCGCCGGGCAGACGTTCACCGAATGGCTGGAGCACGCGGGTGGCGCCTCGTCGGTCGGGTCCGACCTGAAGGTGCTCGACGTCTTCCCGCCGCCCGACGAGCGGCCCGACTTCTACATCGACTTCGACGAGACCGGGCCCTTCAGCGCCGACGTCGGCGAGGGTGAGTGCGCGGCGACGTGACGATCGACCTCGACGCCGGTCTCACGGTGTGGTTCACCGGCCTGCCCTCGGCCGGCAAGACCACGATCGCGCGCGGCGTCGAGAAGCGGCTCCTCGACGAGGGCCGTCGGGTCGAGATCCTCGACGGCGACGTCGTACGCACCTACCTCACCAGGGACCTCGGCTACAGCCGGGCCGATCGCGACGAGAACATCCGCCGCATCGGCTTCGTGGCCCACCTCCTCTCCCGCAACGGCGTGGTGGTCCTGTGCTCGGTCGTGTCTCCGTACCGCGACGTGCGCGACGAGATGCGCGTCCTCCATGACGGCCGCTTCTTCGAGGTCTACGTGTCGACGCCCGTCGACGTCTGCTCTGACCGCGATGTAAAGGGCCTGTACGCGAAGCAGAAGGCAGGGGACCTCAGCGGCCTCACCGGGATCGACGATCCTTACGAGCCGCCGATCGACCCCGAGCTGGTGGTTCCCACCCACACCCAAACCCTCGAAGAGTCCGTGGAGGCGGTATGGCAAGCGCTGCATTCGTAGACGAGCGCGGCTCACTCGGCGACGACTACCTGGCGGAGCTGAACCAGCGCTTCGAGCCCCAGTCGGCCGCCGCCATCATCCGGTGGGCCGTCGACACCTTCCACCCCCACCTGTGCATGACCGCGTCGATGACCGACGCCGTGCTCATCGACCTGGCCGTGAAGGTGGAGCCGGCGATCGAGGTCGTGTTCATCGACACCGGCTACCACTTCCCCGAGACGCTCGAGACGATGGAGCGCGTGCGCCGGCACTACGGGCTCAACCTGCGCATCATGACCGTGCCGCCCCACGACGAAGAGCTCTGGAAGGTCGATCCCGAGAACTGCTGCTCGGCCATCAAGGTGGGCCAGCTCGACCGCGCCCTCGCCGGCAAGGAGGCATGGATGAGCGGACTGCGCCGAGCCGAGGCGCCGTCGCGCGCGGCCGCCCCGATCGTCGTGCGCGACCTGCGCGGCCTGGTGAAGATCAACCCCCTCGCCACGTGGTCCGACCTCGACGTGGCCGACTACGTCAGGGCCCACGACGTGCCGGTGAACCCGCTCGTCGAGCGCGGCTACCCGTCGATCGGGTGCTGGCCGTGCACGCAGCCGGTCTCCGAGGGCGACGACGCCCGCGCCGGGCGCTGGGCCGGCACGCAGAAGACGGAGTGCGGCCTGCACCTGTAAATGGCGGCGGGCCCCGCCTCCGCTTCGCTCTGTTGATGGCGGCGGGGCCCGCCTCCGCTTCGCTTCGGCACCCGCCGCGTCCGGCGGGGACCCCAACCCCGCCGGCCCGCCGCAGTCGCGTGGTGCCGTCCGGGCCCCGCGGCGTCCGGCGCGCCCAACCCGTAAGTTGCCGGGATGTTGCGCGTGATGACGTTGAACATCTGGAACGTGGGGCACTGGCGGGCCCGCCGCGATGAGATCGTGGCGTGGATCGAGCACGTCGAGCCCGACGTGCTGTGCCTCCAGGAGGTCGTCGCCCTCGAGGACGGTCGCAACCAGGCCGCCTGGCTGGCCGAGCGCACGCAGCGCCATTGGGTCGGTGCTCCCGGGCTCGACCTCGGCAACGGCGCCTGGTTCGGTGACGCCGTCCTCAGCCGCTGGCCCATCGACGGCCACGACATCACCCCGCTCCCCGCACTCGACCAGGACGACGAGGGACGGGTGCTGCTCCACGCGCGCACCCATGGCCTCGACGTCTTCTGCACCCACCTCAACTGGCAGTACCACCATGGCTACATCCGCGAGGCGCAGGTCCTGAAGGTCGTCGGAACCATCGAGGCGCAGGCGGATGCGACCTCACCGTTCCCGCCGATCCTGTGCGGCGACCTCAACGCCAACCCCGATTCCGACGAGATCCGCTTCCTGTGTGGGCTGGCCTCGCTGGAAGGGCGAAGCGCCTTCTTCCAGGAGGCCTGGCGGGTCGCGGGTGGCACCGGGCCCGGATACACGTGGGACAACCGCAACTCGTTCGCCGCGCTCGACCGCGAGCCCGACGGCCGGATCGACTACATCTTCGTCGGCTGGCGGCGCGACAGCGGCGCGGGACGGGTGGAGTCAGCGCGCGTCGTCTGCGACCGTTCGCTCACGGGCACCTTCGCCAGCGATCATTTCGGCGTCATGGCCGAGATCGCAGGGCCCGCTCCGTCCTGAGCGGGGCGGCGCCGGATCGTGACGATCGTGAGCGCGACAACGACGGCGATCAGCGTCCAAGTGCTCAGCGGCACCCACATGGCGAAGATGTCGTACCGCAACGCCTGCCAAGGGGTGACGACGCTGACGGCGTGGCCTATCATGCTCGGGTCGGGTACGTACGCGAGCGACACGACCGCGGCGATGGCCAGCGTGACGCCGGTGACCCACGAGCGGGGCGCGAGCGCGAGGAGCGGCAGGGCCCACACCGCGTACCACGGCACCACGTAGGCGCCGGCCAGGAGGTAGGCCAGGGTGGCGGCGCCCACGAGCACCGCCGGCGACCTCGCACGCATTCGGGGCGCGACGAGGAGCACGGCGAGACCCGCTACCGCGAGGTTCGCCCAGCGCGTGACCCGGCGCCGCGCGATCGCGCCGGCCACCTTCCCCGTTGCGCCGTCGCGGACGAGATCGAACGTCATGTCGCGCCGCGGCTTGTTCCAGATCGACGAGCGCGACACCTGGTGCTCGGCGTCACTGACCGGCTCGAGCGCGGTGCGCCCGCCCGCCAAGAGGTACGCGCCGACGACGAGCACCGCGGCGACGCCACCCGTGACCAGGGCGGCCCGCAACCCCTGCCGGCGCCAGAGCCAAACCAACAGCGCGGCGAGCGGCAGCATCATGACGATCTTCACCAACACCCCGAGCGCGACCGCGGCGCCGGTGAGGACGGGGCGACGCACCACCGCGAGCAGCACCCCGCCGAGCAGGGCCAACGCCACGAGCGCGTCGTTGTGCCCACCGTTGACCACCCCCACGATGACCATGGGGTTCACGCCGACCAGCAACCACACGATGGGGTCCTTCGTGCGCCGATCGACGAGCAGCAGCGCGGTCAGGACCGCCGCTGCGGCCAGGCCCTGGAAGAGCAGCCGCACTGCGAGCGCAGAGTCACCGGTGACGGCCGTGCCCGCCGCCGCGATGGCAATGAACCCGGGGCCGTAGAGCGAGCGCGTCCCGCGCCAGACACTGTCGACGCGTGGGTACAGCGGGTCGTCGTGCACCCGGGACGGCGGCGCCGCGTACGGGCTGATCCCGTGATGGCTCACCATGCGCCCGTACGTCGCGTAGAGCCAGAGGTCGTTCGACTGCACGGGTGGCACCACGACTGCGATCACGAGCAGCGCGCCGGTGGCGCCGATGAGGAGGCCCCGGGCCAGCGCCAACCGGTGCAGCTCCAGCACCACGAGCGTCCCCAGGCCTGCGAACGCAGCGGCCAGCAACAAGAGGTTGGGACGGTATGAGCCGCCCGCGCCCCGCAGGAGCACCGCCGCGGACGCCGACGTGACGGCCACGAGGAGGACCACGCGCAACGCGACCGCCGGGCCAGACGCCTTCCCCACCTCCAACCGCTCCGGCACCATCGCGACATGCAGCATGCCCGATGCGAGGTACCCCTATCCGGCGCGCTACGCGATGTGCTCGACGAACCGCTCGAGCTGCCGCAGGTTGCGGCACTCGAACACGCCGTCGCAGTGGATCCCGTACTCGGAGACGATCGAGTCGCCGGTGTCCCAATAGGAGCGGGGCTCCGGGTTGAGCCAGAAGACGTGGCGGGCGCGTCGCCGGAGCTCACCCACCACCCACGCCTGCGAGGCGTGGTAGTTGTTGCGCGCGTCGCCCAGGAGGATGACCGAGGTCTTCGGTGTTACCTCGTGACCCCAGCGGTTCCAGAACTCGGTGAACGCATGGCCGTAGTCGGAATGCCCGTCGACCCAGATGACGTCGGCCTCGGTGTTCACCCGGTGCACGGCCTCGTTGATGTCCTCCGTTGCCTCGAAGAAGCGCGTCACCTCGTCGATGCCATCGATGAAGACGAACGCGCGCACCTTGGAGAACTGCGACGAGATGGCGTACACGAAGTGCAGCGTGAACCGGGCGAACGCGGCCACGGACCCGGAGATGTCGGCGACCACGATGATCTCGGGCTTCGCCGGACGCGGGTAGCGAAACTTCGGCTCGGCAGGCACCCCGCCGTACGAGAGTGAGTGGCGCACCGTGCTGCGGAAGTCGAGTGGCCCCTTGCGGCCGTGCCGTCGCTTGCGCGCCAGCCGCACCGCGAGCTTGCGGGCCAGGGGCTGGATGGCGCGGCGCAGGGCGCCCATCTCCTCGCGGGTGGCGTGCATGAAGTCGACGTCCTCGGGAAGCGGCTTGCGGAGGGTGCGGGCCATCGCATCGACTCCGCGGTCGGCGACGAGCCGGCGACGGATCTCGGCTTCGATCTCCTGTCGCAGGTCGGCGATGCGCGATTCGAACTCGTCGCGCTCGAGTCGCGCCTCGAGCGACGTGAGCTCACCGCTGGCGTCGTCGCGCGCCGACTGCATCAGCCGCTCCAGCACTCCCTCGAGGTCGAGGTTCCGCAGCGTGCGGTACAGGTAGTACGTGCCACCCACCGGGCGACCGGGCTCCATGCCGGCGAAGCGGGTGACGGCCTGGCGTGCCAGCGCCCTCATCATGGCCTCGTCGGCGTTGGCCAGGGCCCGGTAGAGCATCTCAGCGAGCTGTTCGGGGGTGAGTGCCTCCATCCCGCCCCCGCCGCCCGCCTGCGGCATGCCCTCCTGGCGCTCACCGACCTGGCCGTTGCCCGACGCGTCGTCGTCCGCATCGATCCCGAACTCGGCCCCGCGCAACGCGAAGTACACCTCGAACACCGTCTCGAAGGTCTTCCAGTGCGCGTGGTTCTTCACCAACGTCGCCCCGAGCGCGTACTTGAACGCCTCCCGGTCCTCGATCGGGATGTGGCCCACGGCCTCCATCGCGTCGAGGTTCTCGGTGAGCGACACCGGCAATCCCGCGGCTCGGAGCTCCTGGATGAACCCGGCGAGGAGGTCGAGCATCAGCGGCTAACGATCTCGGGTCACCCCGCCGACAGCTCCTTCTCGGCCTTGACGATGTCGGTGCGGTACTTGAGCAGGATGTGGAGCGTGTCCTTGGCCTGCTCGGCGTCGATGCTGTCGATGCCGAGGAGGAGGAGGGTGCGGGCCCAGTCGAGCGTCTCCGACACCGACGGTGCCTTCTTGAGCTCGATCTGGCGGATCGAGCGCACGATGCGCGCGATCTGGTCGGCCAGGTTCTCGCTCACGCCGGGGACCTTGGTGAGGACGATCTCCTTCTCGCGCTCGAGGTCGGGGTAGTCGACGTGCAGGTAGAGGCACCGCCGCTTCAACGCTTCCGAGAGCTCGCGGGTGTTGTTCGACGTGAGGAACACAAGCGGGATCTGCGTGGCCGACACCGTGCCCAGCTCGGGCACCGAGACCTGATAGTCGGAGAGCACCTCGAGCAACAGCGCCTCGGTCTCGACCTCGACGCGGTCGACCTCATCGACGAGCAGCACCACCGGCTCGTCCGCGCGGATGGCCTCGAGCAGCGGGCGGGTGAGCAGGAACTCCTCGGAGAAGATGTCGTCCTCGATCTCGCTCCAGCCCGCGGCGTTGCGCTCGGCCTGGATGCGCAGGAGCTGCTTCTTGTAGTTCCACTCGTACAGCGCCTTCGACTCGTCGAGGCCCTCGTAGCACTGGAGGCGGATGAGGCGGGCGCCGGTCGCGAGGGCGACCGACTTGGCCAGCTCGGTCTTGCCCGTGCCGGCGGGCCCCTCCACCAGCACCGGCTTCTGCAACCGGTCGGCGAGATAGACGACGCCCGCGATGCCGTCATCGGCGAGGTAGTCCACGGAACGGAGACCCTCGCGCACGGTGGCGACGGACTCGAAGCGATGCTCGTTGGCTGACACTTAGGTGCGGACCTGGCCTTCCCCGGTGACGATGTACTTCACCGTCGTGAGCTCACGCAGACCCATCGGGCCACGGGCGTGCAGCTTCTGCGTGCTGATGCCGATCTCGGCACCGAACCCGAACTCCTCACCGTCGGTGAAGCGCGTCGACGCGTTGACGACGACCGCGGCGGCGTCGACCTCGCGCGTGAAACGCCGGGCCGACGCGAGGTCGCGCGTGACGATGGCCTCGGTGTGACCCGAGCCGTAGGTCCGGATGTGGTCGACGGCTGCGTCGAGCGAGGGCACGACCGCGACCGACAGCTTGAGGTCGAGGAACTCCCGGCCGAAGTCGTCGGCGGTGGCCTGGGCCATGCGGTCGGCGCCCACGATGGCGCGCGCCCGCGCGTCGCCCACCAGCTCGACGCCCTTCAGGGCGGGAACCAGGCGCGTCAGGAGCTCGTCGGCAACCGCTTCGTGGACCACGAGCGACTCGGCTGCGTTGCACACCGATGGCCGCTGCGTCTTTGCGTTGACGACGATGTCGAGCGCCATCTCGAGGTCGGCCGACGCGTCGACGTAGACGTGGCAGTTGCCGTCGCCGTCGATCACGTAGGGAACGGTGGCGTGCTCGAGGACGGCGGCGATGAGCGACGGGCCGCCTCGCGGGATGAGGCAGTCGATCGACTCGCGCAGCCGCATGAACTCGACGGCCGCCTCGTGACTCGTGTCGTCGACCAGTACGAGCGCGTCGTCGGGCAGACCCGCCTTCACGATCCCTTCGCGCACCACGCCTGCGATCGCGGTGTTGGAGCGAATCGCCGCCGACGACCCACGGAGGAACGCGGCGTTGCCCGACTTCAGACACAGGCCGAACGCATCGCTCGTCACGTTGGGACGGTTCTCGTAGATGATCGCCACGACCCCGAGCGGCACACGAAGCTTCTCGATCACCAGCCCGTTGGGCCGGGTCCAGCCTTCGACGATCTCCCCCACCGGGTCGGGCAGGGCCGCCACCTGGAGCAGGCCCGCAGCCATGCCTGCGATGCGCGCGTGCGACAGCCGGAGGCGATCGACGACGGTCGCCGACGTACCCTCCTGCTCGGCGTTGGCCACGTCGGCGAGGTTGGCCTCGAGGATCTCGGGCCCCCGCTCGACCAGCAGGTCGGCTGCGGCGGCGAGGGCCGCGTTCTTGCTCGCGGTCGACGCGAGCGCGAGGTGGCGCGACGCCTGCTTGGCCCGGGAACCCAACGCGGCGATCGACGTCACCCCCCGAGGTTACCCGGCGACTTGACCGTGCGGTCTAGTCGGTTTCGCTTGGGGCAGACTGGCGGCCCGTGCCCACGACATCGGATGACGCGCTCAAGGTGCCGGTCGACCGCTTCGTCGACGAGCTCGCACCCGTGCTCGCGCAGGTGGCCGGCCGCGTGTCGACCGTCAACGCGGCGACGCTGCAGCGCGACGTCGTGCTCGAGGCGTTCAACCTGGCGACCGCGTTCATCGACGTCGATGGTCTGCACACCGACGACGAGCTGCTCAACCTCCTCGTCGCGTTCGGGCCCCGGCTGGAGACGGTCTCGCAATGCAGGACGCTCGGCGACCGCGTCGCTCCGGACTGGTGGAGGACAAGAAGCACTTCCTCGAGTCACCGTCGACCCTCTTCGAGATCCTGGTCGGCATCGACAGTCGCGAGCTGAGCGCCCACGCGTGGCGCTACTACGAGTTGGCCGTGCGCATCGCGCACACGGTGGCGTCACTCGACGACCACGTCGCCCACTCCGAGCTCCAGGCGGTGGACAGCTACCGCACGATGCTGCTGCGCACGATCGAGCTGGCGGGCCTCCCGCGCCCCGGCCTCGACGGCGCGCACGCGCCCCCACGTCCGGTCCCGGCGACGCCGGCCGCCGCGGCACCGGCTCAGGCTCGCCCTCGTCGCGGCGTCGAGCCCGTCCTCGCCGAGCTCGACGCGCTCATCGGGCTGACCGCGGTGAAGGCCGAGGTGCGCCTGGTCGCCAACCTCCTGCAGATCCAACGGCTGCGCCGCAAGCGCAACCTGCCCGTTGCCGAGAGCAGCCGCCACCTCGTCTTCACCGGCAACCCCGGCACGGGCAAGACAACCGTCGCCCGGCTGCTCGCTGAGCTCTACTGGGAGCTCGAGGTGGTCACGAGGGGGCAACTGGTCGAGACCGACCGGGCCGGGCTCGTGGCGGGCTACGTCGGCCAGACGGCCATCAAGGTCACCGAGGTGTTCACGAGCGCGCTCGGTGGAGTGCTGTTGATCGACGAGGCCTACGCGCTCGCACAGGGGGGCGAAGGCGACTTCGGTCACGAAGCCATCGCCACGTTGGTGAAGCTGGTGGAGGACCACCGCGACGACGTCGTGGTGATCGCGGCGGGTTACCCCGACGAGATGGAGGTGCTCATCGCCTCGAACCCGGGGCTGCGCTCGCGCTTCCCGAAGACGATCCACTTCGCCGACTACACCGACGACGAGCTCGTGCAGATCTTCGCGAGCCTGTGTACGCAGAACCGGTACCAGTGCGACGACGCGGGACGCGCCAAGCTGAAGGCGCTCTTCGGTGCCCGAGCGCGGGAGCGGGGCTTCGGCAACGGACGTCTCGCCCGCAACCTGTTCGAGGACGCAGTTGCTCGTCAGGCCTCGCGCCTGGTGAAGCTCGACAACCCCACCGACGAGCAACTCGTGACGTTGACCGCCGACGACATCCCCCCGCCGTCGACGGGCTAACGGTCGACGATCGCCTCCCAGCCCGGCGGTGGCGGCTGGAGACGCCAGTACTGCTCGGGCACCGGCGCCTCGAGCTGGTCGGTGAGGCCCCAGTCCTGGAAGAGCGGCGGCAGCTGGCTCACGTAGCACGCGAGCGCGCGCAGCTTGCGCTCGCGGCTCGGGTCGACGGCGACGACCGCAGGTGTCGGCCACAGCTTGTGCCGGAACAAAGACGACACGCGCCACGCCAGCATCCCGGGAATGTGCTTGTAGCCGGCGTCCTCGTAGCAGAACCACGCCCAGTCGGGATGGCGTTCGACGGACACCCGCGTGGCGCGGTGGGTGAGAACGTGGTCGGGGTTGCCCAGGCCGAACGGAAAGAACACCGCGGTCGGATCGAGCTGGACCAGCGCGGCCTCGAGGGCGGGCGCGATGTCGTCCGCGTGGTACCGGGTCTCGGGCGGCACGTACTGGTGGTCGGAGAACTCGAGCCACACCGAGGTGGCGTCGAGCACCGCCAGCGCGTTGCGGTCCTCCTCCCGACGCGCCGCCACGACGTCGTCGCCGCTCCCGAAGCCACCGCTGGCATCCCAGTGCGTGACCTCCTCGGGATACGACTCCGGGCGTCCGCCGAGCACGGTGACCACCGTCGCCCCCGGGTGAGCCGAGAGCAGCTGGCCGCAACCGAGCACTGCGTCGTCGAAATGCGGCGAGACGATGACCAGGCGGCGCAGCTCCTCGGTGACCGGTCGCGCGAAGTCGCGCATGGGGTCTGCCATCTCTCCACGGTAGCCACCGGCCTACGCTCCCCCGCATGCGTCGAGCACTCGCCTTCGTCGTGGCCGCCGGCATGATCGCCGGCTCGCTCGTCGTGCGCGACCGCATCGACGAGCGCAACGCGCGGAAGCGAACGGTGCTCCGGCTCGCGTGCGTCACCGAGCTCGAGGATGTGTGCAACGGTCTGGCCGGCTCCCGCGACGTCCGCGTCGACGTCGTGGTGGAGCCCGCGGGCACGACCGCCGACCGCCTGCGCACGGCCAAGGTCGCCGACCTCGACGGCTGGCTGGTGACACCGCCGTGGCCGGAGGCGGTCGACGCGGCTCGACAGCGCGCCGGGCTCACCAAGCTGTTCGCGCCATCGGGTGCGCCCGTGGCTCGCTCACCGCTCGTGCTCCTCGTGCAGCGGCCGCGCGAGCAGGTGCTGCGCGCGGCATGCGGAAACGCGATCGGGTGGAAGTGCGTGGGCGAGGCCGCACCCAAGCGGTGGTCTGACATCGGCGGCATGCAGGCGTGGGGTCCGGTCAAGCCCTGGCATCCCGATCCGCGCGACGAGGCGGTGGGCCTGCTCGTGGCCGCGCAGGCGACCGCCGCCTACCTCGGGCGCACCGACGTGTCCACCGACGACCTCGACGACCCCGCGTACCTCGACTGGTTGAGCGGACTCGAGCTCGCCGTGCGGCGTACCCGGGGCTCGGTCACCGACATGCTCACGGCCCCGGCCCAGGTCGACGTCGTCGGCACGACCGAGGCCGATGCGGGACCGCAGATCGCCTCTGCCGAGGTCACCGAGAAGCCCGTGGTGCTCTACCCTCGGCCCGTGGCAACCGCAGACCTCCTGCTGGCCCCGCTCGCCGGCAGCCGGGTGACGGGCGTCCTGCGGAGCCTGGTCGGGGGCGAGGGCCGGCGGGTGCTCGCCAAGGCCGGATGGCGGGTCGAGGGCCAGGACCTCGCCCGCGGTGTGCAGGCGTCGGTGCCCCTGCCGGCCGGCAGCGGCCTCCCGTCGTCGGGCCTGCTCGCGGCGCTGCGCGCCTCGCTGGCGGAGATCCGGTGACGCGGCGCCGTCCGGCCACGCGACTCACGGTGCGCGTCGCACTCGTGGCCACGCTGCTGGCGGGGCTGGCCGCCGCGTGCGGGGGCAACGGCAAGGGCCGTGCGAGTGGAGGGCTCGACGACGTCCCGAAGGGTTGCGAGGCCGTCGACATGGCGGTGTCGCCCGAGAAGGTCACCCTGCTCACCGACCTCGCCCGCAGCTTCAACGACTCGGACGCGGCGAAGAAGGGGGGCTGCTCGGTCGTGCGCGTGCAGAAGGTGTCCTCCGGCGTGGGGATGCAGCTGCTCGCAAACGGCTGGCCCGACGCGCAGGCCAACGGACCGCGGCCGGTGGTGTGGTCGCCCGCGTCGAGCGCATGGGGAGCAATCCTCAATCAGAAGCGGCGCGACAAGAACCAGTCCGACCTCGCACCTCCCTCCAAGGCGTTCATGCGCACGCCCCTCGTGATCGCCATGCCGCGGCCGATGGCGCAGGCGCTGGGCTGGCCCGACACCCCGATCGGCTACGCCGACATCCTCTCCCTCGCGCAGAACCCCAACGGCTGGGGAGCCAAGGGCCATCCCGAATGGGGTCCATTCAAGCTCGGCAAGACCAACCCCAACTTCTCGACGAGCGCGCTGTCCGCGACGATCGCCCAGTACTACGCGGCAACGCAGAAGACGAGCGGCCTGTCGCTCGAGGACCTCGGTCAGCCGCAGGTCGACGCGTTCGCACGCGGTGTCGAGTCGTCCGTCGTGCACTACGGCGACATCACCCTCACGTTCCTCAACAACCTGTACCGCAGCGACCGGCGGGGCGCGTCGCTCACCTACGTGTCGGCAGTGGCCGTCGAGGAGAAGTCGGTCATCGACTACAACAGCGGCAATCCCGACGGGATCCTCGACCCCGGCGAGGTGCCGCGCAAGCCGCGCGTCCCGCTCGTCGCGGTCTACCCCAAGGAGGGGACGCTCTTCTCCGACAACCCGTTCATCGTCCTCGACGCGCCGTGGGTCTCCGCCCGGCAGAAGCAGGCGGCCCGCGCCTTCGAGGCGTTCGTGAAGCAGCCCGAGAACCAGCGTCGGGTCCTGAAGTTCGGGTTCCGACCCGGCAACCCGCAGGTGCGGGTCGGCGCGCCGATCGACCGGGCGAACGGTGTCGACGCCAACCAGCCTCAGAACGTGCTCGACGTGCCGGAGCCGCCGGTGCTCGTGCGGATCCTCGATCTCTGGGCGCAGCAGCGTAAGGCGGCGCGCGTGCAGCTCGTCATCGATGTGTCGGGGTCGATGGGCGAGCCCGCGGGCGGCGGGGGTGAGACGAAGCTCGACCTGGCCAAGCGGGCGGCGACGTCGGCGCTGAACGACTTCAAGGACGACGACCAGGTGGGCTTGCGCGTCTTCACAACCGGGATCCGCACGACCGAGCCGAGCGACTATCTCGACCTGGTGCCGATCGGGCGGATCGGCGACAACCGGGGCCAGATCGACGCGGCCATCCAGAGCCTCGAGCCCCAGCACGGCACACCGCTCTACACCGTCGCCCAGGCGTCGTACGACGCGCTCCGGCAGAGCTTCGACCCCACCCGCATCAACGCGGTGGTTCTCCTCACCGACGGCAAGAACGAGGACGACCGCAACCCCGACGTGAACAACCTGCTCACCCGCCTGCGCAACAGCAACGAGGGGGAGTCAACGCGTCCGGTACGCATCTTCACCATCGGCTACGGCAAGGACGCCGACCTGGGTGTGCTCCGGCGCATCGCCGAGGCCACCAACGCGGCGGCGTACGACGCGAGCGACCCGACGAGCATCAACCAGGTCTTCACGGCCGTGATCTCGAACTTCTGAGTAGATGCTCCCCCGCATCGACCGCAACCGCCCCCGGGCGATGGCCGACGCGATCACGTCGCCGTCGGCGGTGGTGCTGGCCGGCGTGGGGGCATCGGCCGCGATCCTGGCCGGCGTACCCGTGCTCGCCGCGGCCGCGGTGGGCGCCGCGGCGTGGGCGGCCCGCGTGGCCATCGCCCTCCCTCGCAAACAGCGGGAGGAGCCGATCGACCCGCGCAGGCTGCGCGACCCGTGGCGGGGCTTGGTTCGCTCGGCCCAGGGCGCCCACGAACGCTTCGAGCGCGCGGTGCGCGCGACGCAGGCGGGCCCTGTGCGCGACCGGCTAGCCGACGTGGCCGGTCGTGTCGCCGTGGGCGTGCGCGAGTGCTGGGGCATCGCGAAGCGGGGCAACGCCCTCGACGAGGCGCTGGGTGAGCTCGACCTGGCGGCGATCCAGGCCGAGCTCGACGGCGTGCGCGCGGAGTTGGGCCGGGGCGCGGCGCGACCCGACCTGCAGGAGACGGCCGCCGCGCTGCAGGCTCAGCTCGACTCGGGAATGCGGCTGCGGTCGGTGGCCCAGGGCGCGCTCGACCGCCTCCGCCGCCTCGACGCCCAGCTCGACGAGGCCGTCGCCCGCGCCATCGAGCTGTCGCTCAACGCGTCCGACAGCAGCGCGGTGCGGCCCCTGGGCAACGACGTCGACACCGTTGTAGGTGAGCTCGAGTCGTTACGGCTGGGGCTCGAGGAATCGTCTCAGCTCGGACAGGCCCGTCCGATGCCCCCACCGTCGACCGGCGTCTAGCATCCCTTTCATGTTCAAGACTCTCAGGCGCTGGTGGAAGTACATCGGGGCCAAGCTCAACATGTCGCTCAGCGAGCGGGCCGACCCGAAGGTGCAGCTCGAGCAGGCGATCATGGAGGCACAGGACCAGCACCGGCGGCTCACCGAGCAGGCGGCCAACGTCATCGCCAATCAGAAGCAGGCGGAGATGCGCCTGAACCGGTCGATGGAGGAGCTGGAGAAGGTCAACCGCTCTGCCCGTCAGGCCGTGCTCATGGCCGACGACGCCACCAAGTCGAACGACGAGAAGAAGGCGCTCGAGTACTCGCAGGCCGCCGAGTCGTTCGCCAACCGGCTCATCACGGTGGAGAAGGAGGTCGAGTCGCTGAAGTCGTTGGTCGTGCAGTCGACGCAAGCGGCCGATCAGGCCAAGGCCGCGGTCGCCTCCAACTCGGTGGCGCTGCAACGCAAGCTGTCGGAGCGTCAGAAGCTGCTGAGCCAGCTCGACCAGGCCAAGATGCAAGAGCAGGTCAACAGTGCGATGGCGTCGCTCAACGAGGCGGTGGGCCAGGACGTGCCCACCCTTGAGGAGGTGCGCCTGAAGATCGAGGGTCGCTACGCCAAGGCCCTCGGGCACTCCGAGCTGGCGGGCCAGTCCGTCGAGAACCGCATGCTCGAGGTGGAGCAGGCCTCCATGCACAACGAGGCCCAGGCCCGCCTGGCCGAGATCCGCTCGCAGCTGGGGCTCACCGCGGCCCCCGAGCCCGAGCCGGCCACCGCTCCGCTCGAGCAGAAGACGCCCGACGAGGGCGCCGCGGGCACCGCCGCGTCACCGTCGCCCTAGTCGTCTCGCCGGCAGGCGGATCGCTCAGGGGAGCATCACGAGGTCGTCGCGGTGCACGACCTCGTGCGGCAACCCCTCCGCCAGGTCCGCGGTTCGACGCCCGGCCACCTCCTTGAGGCTCCGGGCTCCGTAACGCACGAGGCCCTTGGCGAACACCCTCCCGCTCGTATCGGCCACCTCGACGGCCGCGTCGGCCCCGAAGTCCCCCTGCACGTCGATCACGCCGGCGGGCAGCAACGACGTTCGCCGTTCGGTCAGCGCGCGGCGGGCGCCCTCGTCGACCACGACCGTGCCCGACGCGGCCACCGCGAACGCGATCCACAGCTTGCGCGCCGACAAGCGGGTGTCGCGGGGGCGCACGACCGTCCCGACGCCGGGCTCGCCTTCCACCGCACCGGCCAGGACGCCCGGGCGATCGGCAGCCGCGATGACCGCGCGCACTCCCGACCAGGCCGCGATCTTCGCGGCCGCCAGCTTCGACGCCATGCCACCGCTCCCGCGGACGGAGCCCGAGGTGCCCGCGATGCGCTCGAGCTCGTGGTCGATCTCGACGATCTCCTCGATGAGCGACGCGTCATCGTCGAAGCGCGGGTCCGCGGTGAGCACGCCGGGCGTGTCGGTCAACAGCACGAGCAGGTCGGCCGACACCAGGTGGGCGACGAGGGCGGCCAGTCGGTCGTTGTCGCCGAAGCGGATCTCGTCGTCGGCGACCGCGTCGTTCTCGTTGACCACCGGCACCACGCCGAGGTCGAGCAACCGGCGCAACGTACCCCGCGCGTGCAGGTACTGCGAGCGGTGCACGAAGTCGAGCGGGGCGAGGAGCACCTGGCCGCCGACGAGCCCGTGGCGGGCGAGGATGTCGTCGTAGACGCGCATCAGGCGGCTCTGCCCCACCGCCGACACGGCCTGCAGGGTGTTCACGTCCGTGGGACGGGCGCCGCTGAGCCCGAGCGCGGGCAGGCCGGCGGCGATGGCGCCCGACGTGACGATGACCACGCGGTGGTCCTGGCCGCGCAGAACCGCGACCTCGGCGCAGAACTTGTCGACCGCGGCATGGGAGATCTCGCCCTGCGCGTCGGTCACCGACGAGGACCCCACCTTGGCGACGACGATCACGGCTCGTACTCGAACGACATGGCGCCGATGCGGACGAGGTCGCCCTCCTGGGCACCGGCCCGGGCGAGCGCGCGGTCGACACCGATGCGGCGCAGCCGGTCGTGCACGTATGCCAGCGCGTCGGCATTGGTGAGGTCGGTGACGGCGACGGCGCGCTCCGCCGGCCGGCCCAGGACGACGAACGCCCCGTCGTCGCTGCGCTCGACGCGCACGCCCTCCTGCTCGGGCCGGTGGACGATGAACGCCTCTGAAGCGGGCTGCGCGGCGCGAGCCTGTGCGACCAGCTCGGCCAGCCGGCCGAGCAGCTCGTTCACGCCCGCACCCGTGACGGCGGAGACGCGCAGGTGCGCGTACTCGAGCTGGGCCACGTCGGCCTTCGTGCCGACGACCATCCGCGGCCGCTCGAGGAGCTCGGGGCGGTAACGACCCAGCTCCCGAAGCAACACGTCGCACTGCTCCGCGGGCGGCCGGGCGTCGGCCGGCGCCAGGTCGAGCAGAACCAGTAGCACGCGCGCCCGCTCGATGTGGCGCAGGAACTGGTGGCCCAGGCCCCGGCCCTCGCTCGCGCCCTCGATGAGGCCGGGGATGTCGGCCACCACGAAGTCGTGTTCGTCGTAGCGCACCACGCCGAGGTGGGGCTCGAGCGTGGTGAACGGGTAGTCGGCCACCTTCGGCTTGGCGGCGGAGATCCGCGAGATCAACGTGCTCTTCCCCGCGTTGGGGAAGCCGACGAGCGCGACGTCGGCCATGAGCTTGAGCTCGAGCCGCAACCAGCGCCCTTCGCCGTGCTCGCCCTGCTCCGCGAACGACGGCGCCTTGCGCCGGTTGCTGAGGAAGCTGGCGTTGCCGCGCCCTCCCCGGCCACCGCGTGCGGCCAACCAGCGGTCGCCCTGGCTCACCAGGTCGGCGAGCACCCCGCCGTCGGTGTCGCGCACGACCGTGCCCTCCGGCACGTGGACGACCAGGTCGGGCCCGTTCGTGCCGTGACGCTTCCCGCCCCCGCCATGGGTGGCGTTGGTCGCGCGGCGGTGCGGATGGTCGCGGAACATGTAGAGCGACGCGACGTTGCGGTCGGCGCACAGCCACACGTCGCCCCCCTTGCCTCCGTCGCCTCCGTCGGGACCGCCTCGCGGCACATGGGCCTCTCTGCGGAACGACACCGCGCCGGCCCCGCCGTCGCCCCCACGCACATTGACTGCGGCTTCGTCGACGAACCCGGACACGCCGCGAAGGATAGGGCGGCCGAACATCGGCGCCCGGCGCGCTACGAAGGGATCACGTCGACGAGCTTGCGGCCTTTGCGCGAGCCGAACTTCACCGAACCGTCGGTGAGCGCGAACAGCGTGTCGTCGCCGCCTCGTCCCACGTTGTCGCCCGGGTGGAACCGCGTGCCCCGCTGGCGGACGATGATCGCGCCGGCCTGCACCTGGCCGCCGTCGAACACCTTCACGCCCAGACGCTTCGACGTGGAGTCACGGCCGTTGCGGGTGGAGCCGCCGCCCTTGGTCTTGGACATCTAACCGTCCCCTGGTTCGTCGGAGAGCGTGACGCTCTTCTTCGGGGCCGCGATGCCGGTGATCTCGATGCTCGCGTAGCGCTGGCGATGGCCCCACCGACGGCGGTTGTTGGTCTTGTTCTTGTAGGTGAAGCCGGTCATCTTGGGGCCCTTGACCTCGCCGATCACGCGCGCGGTGACCGTGGAGCCCGCCAGGGCGTCGGCCGCGGTGATCACGTTGTCGCCGTCGACGAGCAGGACGGGCTGGAAGGTGACCTCCTCGCCCGCGTCCTTGCCGAGCAGCTCGACCTGGACGACGTGGCCCTCCTCGACGCGCTCCTGCTTCCCGCCGGTGCGGATCGCTGCGTACATAGGGCGCAGAGCCTACAGGAGCGAGTCGTCGAGACGATCCCGCGGCCGGCGCAGGTGGGGCAGATACCGGAGAACGACTCGACCAGCCCCTCCGACACGCGCTTACGCGTCATCTCCACCAGGCCGAGATCGGAGATCTCGAAGACCTGGGTGCGAGTCTTGTCCCGGGCGAGGGCGTCCTTGAACGCCTTCAGCACCTCCTCGCGGTTCTTCTTGATCTCCATGTCGATGAAGTCGATCACGATGATCCCGCCGATGTCGCGGAGCCGCAGCTGGCGGGCGATCTCCTCGGCCGCCTCGAGGTTGTTGCGGAAGACGGTCTCCTCCAGGTTCGACGTGCCCACGTTCTTGCCCGTGTTCACGTCGATCACGGTGAGGGCCTCGGTGCGCTCGATGATGATCGAGCCGCCGGACGGGAGCCACACCTTGCGGTCGAGCGCCTTGTGCAACTGCTCGTGCACGTGGTGGCGCTCGAAGATCGGCAACGTCTCGTCGTCGTCGTAGAGCTCGACCCGATCGGCCAGCTCGGGGATCAGGCTCGTGACGTACTCCTGCACCTCGGCGTGCAATGCGACGTCGTCGATGACCACGCCCCGGTAGTTGCGGTTGAACTCCTCGCGAATGACTCGCACGGCGAGGTCGGGCTCGCGATAGAGGAGAGCCGGCGACTTCGACCGCTTCGCCACGGCCTCGATCGACTCCCATTGACGGAGGAGTCGCCGCACATCGCGCCGCAGCTCTTCGGCGGTCGCGCCCTCGGCCGCGGTGCGCACGATCAGCCCATGGTTCGCGGGCTTCACTTCGTCGAGGATGCGGCGGAGCCGCTTGCGCTCCTCGTCGGTGAGGCGCTTCGAGATGCCGTAGGTGGTGCTGTTCGGGATGAGGACGACGAAGCGGCCCGGTAACGACACCTCCTGCGTGAGGCGCGCCCCTTTGGTGCCGATCGGGTTCTTCGTGACCTGGCAGAGGATCGTCTGACCCGCGCGCAAGAGGTGCTCGATCCTGGCCTCGCCCTTCTCGACTACGTCCTCGGGGTCGTACTGCACGTCGCCGCGGTAGAGCACCGCGTTCTTGGGCGTGCCGATGTCGACGAACGCGGCCTCCATGCCCGGCAGCACGTTCTGGACCTTCCCCAGGTAGATGTTCCCGTGGATCTGGCTGATGTCGTCCTGGGGGCGCGAGACGTAGAACTCGATGAGGCTGCGGCCCTCGAGCACGGCGATCTGGGTGGCATGGGGGCGCACGTGCACGCACATGAGGTAGCGGCCCACCGGGCGGCCCTTGCGCTCGCGGCCGCGCCGTCGCTCGAGCGTCTCCTCGTCGAGCTCGACCGGCTCGTCGTCGCGAGCCGCCTCGGCCGTGCGAGCCGCCGCGCTCCGGCCCCGCCCGCCGCGCCGGCGACGCTTGCGAGCGGGCGCGGGCGCCTCGTCGCCGTCGGACCCGGGCGACGGGCGCGAGGAACGTGCGGGCGCGGGCCGGCTGTCGCCGATCTGCGGCTTCCGGACCAGCGCCCGCTCGGCTGCCTCCGCCGACGGGCGGTTCTCGCTCATCCGCTCGGGCAGCTCGGGCCGGGGGTCGGCGTCGTCCGAGGGGGTCTCTACCGCCGCCGCACCGGAGGCCGGGCGCTTGCGGTTCCGTCCCCCGCGTGAGCCGCGACGACGGGGCTTGTGGGGCGGCGCGGAGGCGTCGCCCGCGTCGTCAGACCCGCTGGTGACCCCGGCTTCGGGCTCCACCGGCGGTTCGGAGATCGCTTCGGACATGGCGATGGTCCCTTCTCACCGTGCACGCGCTCCTGCAAGGCGCACGTGCTGCGCGTCCGTCGCGTCGAGGGGAACCCCACGCGCGCCGTCGCGCCCGATCCATTGGTTGGTCCTGCGTACCCATGCCTCCTCGAGGCCGGGGTCGATCGCCCGCACCAGCTCGCCCGGTCGCACGGCTCGCGGTTGGGTGGCCAGCTCACACTCGATCTCGACGCCGTCGACGACCCGCAGCGAGAGGATGCCCGGGCGGATGTCGTCGGTCACGAGATTGCCCTTGCGCGTGCGCGTGACGACCAGCGTCGGCGCGGCAATGACGTCCGCCACCTTCTCGCACAGCTCGTCGTGGCCCGTGCCGGAGACCTCGACGCGCCACACGCACGACGAGACTGCCTCCTGCAGCGAGGGCGCGCCGTCCTCGATCACGGCCGCGGCGCACACCTCGACCCCCACCGGGAGGGCCTCGGAGAGGCGGGCGGGCAGCGTCGTCAGGTCGACGTCGTTCAGGTCGCCGGTCGTCCCCTCGACGAGCTCCAGGTCGAGGTACTCCGCCTCCGACTCGGCCCCGGTCGGCAACGCCAGCCCGAAGCTGACCTTGGGTCGGGGGGCGAAGCCGCCGCTGTACGCGATCGGCAGCTGCGTCCGCCGGAAGGCGCGCTCGAACATCCGGGCCAGGTCGCGGTGGCTGGTCCACCTCACCTTGCCCGCCTTGGTGTAGCGCAGCCGCACCCTCATGGCCGCGCTCCCGCCAGGCTCGCGGCCCGCGGCGACCGGGTGAGGGTGACGGGCACCTCGTGCGCCCGGCTCAGGTCCTGGCCCGTGCCCTGGCTGCCGCCCGCGGGCGGGGTGGGCGAGGCCACCAGGTGCTCGATGCCATAGCCGGTGCACACTCCGCAGTCGTAGCAGGGCGTCCACCGGCAGTCCGGGACACCGGCTCCGCGCAGCGCGTCCTGCCAGTCCTGCCAGAGGAAGTCGCGGTGGAGCCCGGCGGAGATGTGGTCCCAGGGCAGCACCTCGTCGTCGGTGCGGTGCCGGTGCACGTACCAGTCGATCGAGAGGCCGTGGCGTGCCATGGCGGCCTCCCAGAGGGAGAGGTCGAAGTGCTCCGACCATTCCTGGAAGACCCCGCCGGCCCGCCAGACGTCCTCGAGGACCGGCCCCAGCCGGCGGTCGCCTCGGCTGGCGATGCCTTCGACGAGCGTGGCCGCGGGATCGTGCCACCGCAGCTGCACCCCCCGATCACGGCGCAGGTCGTCGCGCAGGAGGTTGACCTTGCGCCGCAGGTTGTCGACCGTGTTCTGCCCGAACCACTGGAAGGGAGTGTGAGGCTTTGGCACGAAGCCCCCCACCGACGCGGTGACCGACGCCGAGTGGTTGTGCCGCCGTCCGACCTCGACGCAGTTGCGCGCCAGCTCCGCGATTCCGAGCGTGTCCTCGTCCATCTCCGTGGGCACGCCGATCAGGAAGTAGAGCTTCATGCGCCGCCAGCCCTGCGAGAAGGCGGCGTCGACGGCTTCGTAGAGGTCCTCCTCGCGGATCAGCTTGTTGAGCACCTGACGGATGCGCCACGTGCCGCCCTCGGGGGCGAACGTGAGGCCCGTGCGCCGCACCTTCTGGATCTCGGTGGCCAGGCCCACGGTGAACGCGTCGACCCGCAGGCTGGGCAGCGACAACGACACCTGGTTGCAGTTGGCCGGCTCGTTGATGATGTCGGCGACGACGCGGTCGATCCCGCTGAAGTCGGCACTCGACAACGAGGTGAGGGTGACCTCGTCGTAGCCGGTGCGCCGCAGGCCGTCGCGCACCATCGTGCGGACCTGTTCCGCCGAGCGCTCCCGCACCGGACGCGTGATCATGCCCGCCTGGCAGAACCGGCAGCCGCGCGTGCACCCGCGGAAGATCTCGACGTTGAGTCGGTCGTGCACCACTTCGGTGAGCGGTACCAGCTGCTGCTTGGGGTACGGCCATGCGTTCAGGTCGACGACCGTCCGCTTCTCGACCCGCTCCGGGACGTCGACGAACTTGGGGGTGACACCCGCCAGACGGTCGCCGTCGTAGGCGACCTCGTACATCGACGGGACGTAGACCCCCGGGATCCGGCTGAGGGCACGCAGCACCCTTTCGCGCGACCCGGCGGTGCATCCGCCCGTCTTCCAGTCGCGGACGACCTCGGTGATCTCGCCGACCGCCTCCTCACCGTCGCCGATGACGAAGAAGTCGACGAAATCGGCCAGTGGCTCGGGGTTGTAGGCGCAGTGGCCGCCCGCCCCGACGAGGGGGTCGAGCGGTCCGCGATCGGCGCCTCGCACCGGCACCCCGGCCAGGTCGATGCAGTTGAGGACGTTGGTGTAGACGAGCTCCGCCGAGAGGTTGAAGGCGATGATGTCGAACCCGCCGGCGGGCTGGTGGGTGTCGACCGAGAACAGGGGCACGCCCCGCTGCCGCATGAGCGCTTCCATGTCGCCCCAGGGGGCGTAGGAGCGCTCGGCGACTGCGTCCGCCCGCTCATTGAGTATCTCGTAGAGGATCTGGAGCCCCTGGTTGGGCAGTCCCACCTCGTAGGCGTCCGGGTAGACGAGAAGCCAGGCTGCCTGGTGCGGACCGTGCACCGGCGCTTGGGACCCGTCTTCGCACCCGATGTAGCGGGCGGGCTTCTGCACCTTGGCCAGGAGCGGTTCTATCCGCGGCCAAAGCGACGTCATGTGTGCGGCCCAGTGTACCCGGGAGGGGCTCAGTCCCCGGTCTGGAGGCCGACCGGGCAGCTCAGGCCGGTGCCGCCCAGGCCGCAGTACCCGTTCGGGTTCCTGGCCAGGTACTGCTGGTGGTAGTCCTCGGCGTAGTAAAAGGCGGGCGCGGGTGCGATCTCGGTGGTGATCTCGCCGTACCCGGCTCCTTGGAGGACGGTCTGGTAGGCGCGGCGGGAGGCCTCGGCCGCCTCCGCCTGGGCGTCGGAGGCGGTGTAGATGGCGGAGCGGTACTGCGTGCCCGTGTCGTTCCCCTGTCGCATCCCCTGGGTCGGGTCGTGGTTCTCCCAGAAGATCCGTAGCAGGTCGTCGTAGGAGATGCGGTCCGAGTCGTAGACGACCAGGACGGCCTCGGTGTGGCCGGTGCGCCCCGAGCACACCTCCTCGTAGGTGGGATTGGGCGTGATCCCCCCCGCATAGCCCACCGCGGTGGTGTACACGCCGTCCGCCTGCCAGAACTTGCGCTCCGCCCCCCAGAAGCAGCCCATGCCGAACACGGCGGTCTCCATGCCGTCGGGGAACGGCGGCGTCAGCGGGGTGCCCAGCACCAGGTGGGTCTCGGTGACGGGCATCGGTTGCGACCGCCCCGGCAGAGCGTCCTCCGCCGTCGGCATGCGGGTCTGGTGGCGACCGAACATGGGCTCACTCCTCGATGTTGTTGCGATAGGCACCCTACCGGTACGTCAATCGCCAACAAGCCGGGGGGCTCGTTCGTTCCGGGGCTCGCCCGTCCGGCGTCAGGCGAAACGGCGCATGTGCACGTTCAGCACCAGGCCGACGCTGGCGAAGCTGGCGATGGTTGACGACCCCCCGTAGGACAAGAAGGGCAGCGGGATGCCGATGATCGGCATGATCCCCATCGTCATGCCCACGTTCTCGAACACCTGGAACACCACCATCGCGAGCACCCCGACACAGAGGAGGGTGCCGAGCAGGTCGCGGGCGAGGGCGGCGGCTCGCCAGGTGCGCCACACGAGCAGGGCGAAGAGGGCGAGCAGCGTCGTCGCGCCCGCAAGCCCGAACTCTTCGCCCACGACCGTGAAGATGAAGTCGGTCTGCTGCTCGGGCACGTAGGAGAGGTTGGTCTCCCTGCCGTTCAGCAGGCCCTTGCCGGTCAGTCCCCCCGCGGCGATCGCGTTCACCGACTGGTTGAGGTTGTAGGCCGAGCGCTGGGTGTCGCCCTTGGGGTCGAGGAACGCGCCCAGGCGGTCGATCTGGTACTGCTTCAGCACGCCGAGCTGGAACACCGCGACCACGCCGATCACGCCGAGCAGCGTGAGCACCGCGATGTGACGGGGACGGGCCCCGGCGACGAGCAGCATGGCCATGAGGATGGCGATGAACACGAGGTCGGTGCCGAGGTCGGGTTGGCGGTAGATCAGCGCGACGGGCACCGAGGCCACCGCGAGCACCGTCACCAGGCGGCGGAAGTCGAGGTCGCCCCGATGCGCCGCGCAGTAGGAGGCCAGGCACAGGATGAAGACGAGCTTGGCGTACTCGGACGGCTGCAGCTGGAAGGACCCGAACTGGAACCACGCCTGCGCGCCGCGCGTGTTCGTGCCGAGCGGGGAGAGCACGGCGACCAGCACCAGCACGGTGCCGACGTACAGCACGGGTGCGAGATCGCGCAGGAGGCGGTAGTCGAGAATCGCGGTCACCACCATCACGACGATGCCGATCGCCGTCCAGAGGGCCTGGCGCTTCAGATAGCCGGTCGCGCTGATGTCCCCGACGTTCTCCTTGTGCTGGGTCGCGCTGTAGATGAGCAGCAGCCCCATCCCCGCCAGCGACATCGTGATCGCTACGAGGAACACGTCGACGTGGCGCCACGGTGCCGCTGCGTCGCGCGGGGCGCGCACGTCCTTACCGAGTGAACGGGTCGAGACCGAGACCGCGCTCACCTCAGTCCGCTCCCCCGGCGCGGGCGATCGGCTTGAGCGGCTCGCCGATGAGACCGTCGCAGATGCGGCGGACGACCGGCGCAGCTGCGTCGGCGCCGAAGCCCGCCTCCTCGAGGAGCACGGTCACCTCGAACTGGGGATTGGTGGCCGGGCCGAACGCGGTGAAGAGCGCGGTGTCCTGCTTGTTGGTCACCTCGGCGGTGCCCGTCTTGCCGGCAAGCGGCATGCGGTCGTACGGGAAGCCGATGAACGCGCCGTGCGCAGTGCCCTTCGGGTCGCTCACCGCCCCCATGAGACCGGCGAGGATCGGGTTCCGCAGGGTCGGCGGGAGGTCGAGGTGCCGGATCGCGCGTGGCGCCACGTCGCGCACCTTCGTGCCGTCGGCGTCGATGATCTCGGTGCCCAGCCGCGGCGCCCAGAGCGTGCCGCCGTTGGCGAACGTGGCGTAGGCGTTGCCCAGCTGCAGCGGGGTGATCGCCATCTCGCCCTGACCGATGGCGAGGTTGGCGTTGTCGCCGGGAAACCAGCCACCGTTCGGGAAGGCCTTCGGGTTCGAGTCGTGCAGGCGCTTGCGGATCTCGGGATCGGGCACGCGTCCGATGCCCTCGCCGAGCCCGAGATCGTGCGCCGTGTCCTGGATGGCCGTCTCGCCGTAGCGCCCTCGCGCGTTCCAGAACTTCTCACCCAGCGAGTAGAAGTAGACGTCGCTCGACACCGTCAGCGCCCGGTCGAGCCGCACCCGGCCGTGCGGCGCGGAGCCGGCGTTCCTGAAGATCTGGTTGCCGATCTTGATGGAGCCCTTGTCGTCGACGGTGGTGTTCGGGGAGATGAGGCCCTTGCTCAGCGCCGCGATCGACGTGACGAGCTTGAACGTCGACCCGGGCGCGTAGAGCCCCTCGGTCGCGCGGTCGTTCAGGGGAGCGTGCAGGGCGGGGTCCTGCAGGCGCTTGAACTCCGCGACCGCGCCATCGACGTAGATGGACGGGTCGTACGTCGGGTTCGACGCCATGGCCAGCACCGAGCCGTCGCGCGGGTCGAGCACGACGGCGGCGCCGGCAGGGGCGAGGAAGTGCTTCTTGTACTGTCGGTCCTGACCCTGGCGAGCAGCCGCGAGACCCTCGGCCAGCGCGGTCTCGACCATCCGCTGCACGTTGATGTCGATGGTGAGCCTCACGTCGTGGCCGGGCACCGGCGGTCGCGAGTTGAGCGTGCGCAGCACCCGTCCCGCGGCATCGACCTCGAGCTCTTCGATGCCGGGCTGTCCGCGCAGGTCGTTCTCGAAGCTCAGCTCGACGCCGGTCTTGCCGATGGTGTCACCCGGCTTGTAGCCCCGTCGCAGCCGCTTGCGCGCGGCCAGCTCGTCGGAGTTGATCTCGCCGGTGTACCCGAGGACGTGGGCCGCCAGCTCACCCTGCGTGTACTCGCGCTCGGTCAAACGGGTGTTCGCGACGCCCGGGAACTCCGACGCGTGCTCGCGCACGTAAATCAACTTCTCCTTGGGGACGTCGCGGGCGATCGGCACCGGCTTGTAGACGCTGTAGCGCTTGCTCTCGATGCGGCGCTGGAGCTCGTCGCTCGAGATGCCCAGGATGAAGGCGAGGCGCGACTTCACGTCCGGGCGCATGGGCAGGTCGTTGCGGTCGACCGTGATGACGTCGGAGATGCGGTTGCGGACCAGCTCGACCCCGTTGCGGTCGAGGATGCGCCCGCGCGGCGCCTCGGTCGTGACCAGCCGCACGCTGTTCGTCGACACGGCCTGGTACTGGTCCGACGCCATCACCTGCAGGTACCAGAGGCGCACGAGCAGGGCGGAGAAGAGCGACAGCACGACGACACCGAGCACACCCAGGCGCAGGCGCGACGAATCGGGGCTCACGGGCTCGCGCATCAGGCGTAGGCCCGGGCGTGCGGGTTCCGGAACGCACCACGCACCAGGGGCACGACCACGACGGCGAGGACCGCGTCGAGCAACCCGACCACCCCTGCGACCAGGGGCAGGCGACCGGTCACGAGCTGCCGCTCGCCGAACAGCGCCCCGACGAGCGCGAACAGCACCTCGCCGGCCGCGCAGGCGACGAGCGCAGTGACGACCGGGAGCCACCACGACGAGCGCAGCACGCCGGCCTGGAGCAGCCCGACGCCGTACCCGACGAGGCAGAACACCATCGCCGACAGCCCCAGCGGTGTCTCGAGGAAGAGCAGATCCGTGAGGAGGCCGACCGAGAACCCGAGGACCGCTCCCACGCTCGGCCCCGCCACGATGCCCCCGGCCACGGCGACGAGCAGCATGAGGTCGGGGTGCACGCCGCGCACCCGCACATCGGGCAGCAGCTGGGCGTGCACCACGAGCGCGATCAGCACGAGCACGGGCACCTTGAACCGGGGCCCGATCAGGTCTCTCACTGGTCCTCGCTCATCGGTGCTCGCTCATCACGGCGTCCACTTCAGGACCTTGACGTACGACAGGCGCTGGAGGTCGACGATCGGCTCCATGGTGACGTCCTGCTGCAGCGAGCTGGGAACCGCTTTCGCAGTGCGCACCCGACCCACGGGGATGGCTCCCGGGAAGACCGCTCCCTGCAGACCGCTCGTGACGACCACCTCGTTGCTCTTGATCACCGTCGAGTTGTAGAGGAGGTCGATGGTGAGCGGCTTGCCCGGGCCGTTGCCCTTCGCCGCGCCGGTGTCCTGCGAGTTGGTGAGCCGCACGCCGACGTTGAAGTCGCGATCGGTGACGAGCAGCACGGTGGCCCGCTTCGACGACACCCGGATCACCTTGCCCACCAATCCGGCGCCGGTCACCACGGGCATGCCGACCGCGACGCCCTTGGCCGATCCCACGTCGATCTCCACCGCGAGCTGAAAGTTGGACGGCGACGTCGTGACCACCTGGGCCGCGACCGCGGGGATCTGCGCCGCGAACTCGAGGTGCTCGTTCGCCTTCACCGTTCGCAGCTCACGGTCGGTCTCCGCCGCGAGCACGTCCTTCGATCGCACCTGGTCGAGCTGGGCGCGCAGCCGGCGGTTCTCGGCCTTGAGGTCGCCGTAGTCGAACACGCCGCTGAAGAAGTCGCCGACCGGTGAGAAGGTGTCGCTGGTCGCGTCCTCGACCGACCCGAACGCATCGCGCGCGGTGGACCGGGCCGACTCGAGCACGTCGGATCCCTGCCCGCGCTGGTCGAGCGTGATGACCGTCACCGACGTGAGGAGGAGAAGGACGAGCAGGAAGCGATGACGGCGGGAGCGCCGGTACACGGCCACGACCCGGCGGCCGCCGCGTTACCGCTCGTGGGCGGAGATCAGGACCTGTCTCAGCACGTCGAACTCCTCGAGACACTGCCCCGACCCGATCACCACCGAGTGCAGCGGGTTCTTGGCGATCACGATCGGCATGCCCGTCTCGGCCGACAGTCGGGCGTCGAGGCCGTGGAGGAGCGCCCCGCCACCGGTGAGCACGATGCCCTCCTCCATGATGTCGGCCGCGAGCTCGGGAGGCGTCTTGTCGAGGGTGACCTTGACCGCGTCGACGATCGACGAGACCGGCTCCTCGATCGCGTAGCGGATCTCCTCGGTGGACGTCACGATCGTCTTGGGCAGCCCGGTGAGCAGGTCGCGACCGCGGATCTCCGCGTGCAGCTCGGTCTCGAGCGGGCACGCCGAGCCCAGCGCGATCTTGATCTCCTCTGACGTCCGCTCGCCGAGCGCGAGGCTGTACTCCTTCTTGATGTGCTGGATGATGGCCTCGTCGAGCTCGTCGCCGCCGATGCGGATCGACTGGCTGGTGACGATGCCCCCCAGCGAGATCACTGCGACCTCGGTGGTGCCGCCGCCGATGTCGACCACCATGTTGCCCGTCGGCTCGTGCACGGGAAGGCCGGCGCCGATGGCCGCGGCCATCGGCTCCTCGATGATGAAGGGGGTCTTGCGCGCCCCTGCGTACTCGGCGGCCTCCTGCACCGCGCGCTTCTCCACGCCGGTGACACCTGACGGCACGCAGATCACCATGCGGGGCTTCGCCCAGCGCCGCTGGTGCACGCGCTGGATGAAGTAGCGGAGCATCTTCTCGGTGATCTCGAAGTCGGCGATCACGCCGTCCTTCAACGGGCGGATCGCCTGGATGTGGCTCGGCGTGCGGCCGATCATGCGCTTGGCCTCGATGCCGACCGCGAGCGGACGACCGTCGCGCACGTTGACCGCGACCACGGACGGCTCGTTCAGCACGATGCCGCGCCCGCGGACGTAGACGAGTGTGTTCGCCGTGCCGAGGTCGACCGCCATGTCACGGCCCAGGAACGATGAGAAGAGGTTGTCGGCCATTCGCGAGGGGACCTCCGCGCACTGCGGGGGGAGGGTCCGGGCAAGGCTACGAGAGTCCGACGTTGTGGACAAGCCGGGGCCCGGCTGCTCGCCCCGGAGGTGCCGCGATCGCGGGGAGCGCGCGGCTCAGTGCACGGTGGGTGCGCCGCGCAGCGCGGCGCGGGCCGTGCCCACGACGTACAGCGAGCCGGTGATCAGGACCATTTCAGCCGGTTCGGCCACCTTGCGCGCGCGCGCCACCGCCGCCTCGACCGACTCCGCGACCTCGGCGGCGATGCCGAGGCCGTGCGCGGCGGCCGCCAGCTCCTCGGGGGGGAGGGCACGCGGCGACGGGGGCGGGCAGGCCACGACCAGGCGAGCCCGCTCGGCGTCGAGCGCCACGAGCATCTCGGTGGGGTCGCGCCCCCGGAGCAGGCCGACGACCAGCACCCGCCCCGACGCGCCGAACGCCTCGTCGAGGGCCTCGGCCAGGGCGCGTCCCCCCGAAGGATTGTGGGCGCCGTCGAGCACGACCAGCGGTTGGCGGCCGACGACCTCGAGGCGCCCGGGAAGACGCACCGCGGCAAACGCCTCGTCGATCACGTCGCGCACGATCGCCGCACCGAAGAACGCCTCGGCCGCGGCTAGCGCGATCGCGGCGTTGTCGCCCTGATGCGCGCCGTGCACCGGCAGCAGGACCTCGTCGTAGGACGCGCCGGGGGTGCGCAGCTCGAGCAGGCGACCGCCGAGCGCGAGCTGGTTGCGGATGCAGCCGAAGTCCTCGTCGCGCTGCCACACCTCCGCCGCCTCGACGGCCCGAAAGATGGACACGAGGTGCGGGTCGGTCTCGCCCAGCACCAGCGTGCTGCCGGGTTTCACGATGCCCGCCTTCTCTGCCGCGATGTCGGCCCGCGTCGGCCCGATGACCTCTTGGTGGTCGAGGCTGACGTTCGTCACCACCGCCACCTGCGCGTCGGCGACGTTGGTCGCGTCCCAACGTCCGCCGAGGCCCACCTCCAACACCGCGACGTCGACCGCGACGTCGGCGAACCAGCCGAACGCGGCCGCGGTGAGGATCTCGAAACGAGTCGGCACCTCGTCGAGCCCCGCCTCGAGGTGTCCGATCGCCTGCAGGGCCTGCGCGAGCTCCTCGTCGGCGATGGGCTCGTCGTTCCACGCCATGCGCTCGTTGACGCGCTCGAGGTCCGGGCTCGTGTACGTGCCCACCGAGAGGCCGCGCGCGGCCAGCAGCGCGGTGATCATGCGCGCCGTGGAGCCCTTGCCGTTGGTGCCCGTGATGTGGATCACGGGGTAGGCGCGCTGCGGCTCGCCCATCAGCGCGACCACGCGTCGCATCCGGTCGAGTCGCATCGAAGCCGCCCTCGGGGCCGGGTCGGCCTCGAGATTGACGTGGGCGTCGAGCCAGGCGAGGGACGCGGCCAGCTCGGCGGTCAGCGCGCTACCGGACCACCACGAGGGTGGGCATGTCGAGGTGCTCGGCGAGCTCGGCCAATCTGGGACGAGCCGCCTCGGCCACCCGCTCCGCCTGCCCACGCGCCACCCCGGCGGCATGCTCGAGCTGGGGCCGGGCCGCCACCGCCGCTCGGACGGCCGCGTCGCGCGTCCGCTCCGCGGCCAGCTCGACGTGGGGACGGGCGGCCTCGGCCGCCTTCACCGCCGCGTCCCTCAGGCCCGCGGCGGACACCCCGGCCAGCCGGGAGCGCCGTTTGGCCCGACGTCGGGCGCGCCGGTCGAGGACGAGCCCGACCACGCCCCCCGCCACCGCGGCGCCACCGGCAGTTCGAGCCATCTTCGACGCCACCACGTCGTTCGGCTCGTCGCTCTGCATCGACTTGGCGGCCACGACAACTGCACCGACGACGCCGCCGATTACCACGCCCTTCACCATCATGCCCATGGCGCGGAAGCCTAACCAGTGTGCGAAGTGCGGAAGCGCACGAGCGCAGGGAGCGCCGTGAGCGCTACGAGGCGGCGCGCGTGCGCCGTGCCGGTGCCGTCGAATCGGTGCGCGGCACGAGCGTGGGGTTGACCTTCTCCAGCACGACCGAGCGGTCGATGACGCATTTGCCGACGTCGGTGCGGCTGGGCAGGTCGTACATCACGTTGAGGAGCACTTCCTCGAGGATCGCCCGCAGGCCGCGCGCCCCGGTGCCGCGGAGAAGCGCCTGCTCGGCCACCGCCTCGAGCGCGTCGTCGGAGAACTCGAGCTCGACACCGTCGAACTCGAAGAACTTGTGGTACTGCTTCACGAGCGCGTTCTTGGGCTCGACGAGGATGCGCACGAGCGCCTCCTTGTCGAGGCTCGACACCGCCCCGATGACGGGCAGGCGACCGACGAACTCGGGGATGAGCCCGAACTTCAGCAGGTCCTCGGGCAGCACCCGGCCGAGGATGGCGCCGAGCTCCTTCTCCTCGGAGCGGCGGATGTCGGCCGCGAAGCCGACACCCTTGTGCCCGATGCGGCTCTCGATGATCTTCTCGATGCCGGCGAACGCCCCGCCGCAGATGAAGAGGATGTTGGTGGTGTCGATCTGGATGAACTCCTGATGGGGGTGCTTGCGACCCCCCTGCGGCGGCACCGACGCAGTGGTTCCTTCCAGGATCTTCAACAGTGCCTGCTGCACGCCCTCGCCGGAGACGTCGCGCGTGATCGAGGGGTTCTCGCTCTTGCGCGCGATCTTGTCGATCTCGTCGATGTAGATGATGCCGGTCTCGGCCTTCTTGACGTCGTAGTCGGCGGCCTGGATGAGCTTGAGGAGGATGTTCTCCACGTCCTCACCGACGTAGCCGGCCTCGGTCAGCGCGGTGGCGTCGGCGATGGCGAACGGCACGTTGAGCATGCGTGCCAAGGTCTGGGCCAGCAGGGTCTTGCCGCAGCCCGTCGGGCCCAGCAGCAGGATGTTCGACTTGGCCAGCTCTACCTCGGCCTCGGTGTAAGCGCCGACCTGTACCCGCTTGTAGTGGTTGTAGACCGCGACCGAGAGGATCTTCTTCGCCTGTTCCTGGCCGACCACGTAGTCGTTGAGGAACTCGTAGATCTCCCTGGGCTTGGGGAGCTCGTCGAATCGCAGCTCGGAGGTCTCGGAGAGCTCCTCTTCGATGATCTCGTTGCACAGGTCGATGCACTCGTCGCAGATGTAGACGCCCGGTCCCGCGATGAGCTTCTTCACCTGCTTCTGGGACTTCCCGCAGAAAGAGCACTTCAGCAGGTCGCCACCGTCTCCGAACTTGGCCACGAGACTCGATCCCCCGGATCTCTAGCTCACGCCCGCGACCTGGGGCACCTGCGCCAGCTCGCGGGTCACGATCACTTCGTCGATGATGCCGTAGTCCTTGGCTTCGTCGGCGCTCATGATGAAGTCGCGGTCAGTGTCCTTGCTGACTTTCTCGATCGACTGCCCGGTGTGGTGCGCGATCACCCGGTCGAGGAGCTCGCGCATGCGCAGGATCTCCTTCGCCTGGATCTCGATGTCGGACGCCTGGCCGCCCGCGCCGCTGTAGGGCTGGTGCAGCAGGATCCGCACGTGTGGGAGTGAGAAGCGCTTGCCACGGGTGCCCGCGGCCAACAGCACCGCCGCCGCCGACGCCGCCTGGCCCATGCAGAAGGTGCTCACGTCGGGCCGGATGAACTGCATCGTGTCGTAGATGGCGAAGAGCCCGGTGATCTCGCCGCCCGGCGAGTTGATGTAGAGGCTGATGTCTTTGTCGGGGTCCTCCGACTCGAGGTGCAGCAGCTGCGCCATCACGAGGTTCGCCACCGTGTCGTCGATCGGAGTGCCGATGAAGACGATGCGCTCCTTGAGGAGGCGGGAGTAGATGTCGAAGGCCCGCTCGCCGCGGTTGGTCTGCTCGACGACCGTCGGCACCAGATAGTTGCGAGCGGGCTGCATCAGCTTCGTGATCTCCTACTGCTCTGTTTCCGAATTCGGTGTTCCTGAATTCGGTGCTTCTGAGTTCGGTGCTTCCAGATTCGGTGCTTCTGCGTTTGGTGGCACGAGCAGCGCCCGATCCACGGGTCGACCCTCCTCGTCGACGATCTCCACGTGCTCGACGAGCCACTCCAGGGCCTTTCCCTTCCTGATGTCCGAGCGTACCGCGGGCAACTGGTCCCCGCGGTCGAGGCGGCGGCGCAGGGCGGCGGGCTTCTCGCCCAGTCGCTCGGCGAGGCGGGCGATCTCGGCGTCCAGGTCGGCATCGTCGGCCTCGACCGCCTCGGCGTCGGCCACGGCCCGCAGCGCCAGGTCGGCCTTCACCGCGTCGACGGCCCCGGACCGCAGCTCGGAGATGAACTCGTCCTGCGGCTTCCCCATCGCCTCGAGGTACTGCTCGAGGTCGGCGCCCTGCGCCTGCAGCCGGTGGACGATGTCGTGGAGGCGACGCTCCATCTCGTGCCCGACGAGCGCTTCCGGCATCTCCTCCTCCACGAGCTGCACGATCGCATCGACCACCTGCTCGCGGAGGGCCAGCTGCGTCTGCACCTTCTTCACGGTCGACATGCGCGTGCGGATGTCGCCGCGCAGCTCGTCGACCGTGTCGAACTCGGAGGCCTCGCTCGCCCACTCGTCGGTGACGTCGGGAAGGAGCTTCTCCTTCACCTCCTTGACGAGCACCTGGATGGTGACGTCGTCACCCTCGTCGCCGCCGGGGATCGGCGCGTTGAACTTGAGGATGTCGCCGGGCTTGGTGCCGCGGAGCTGCTCGTCGAGCTCGGGCACCACCGACCCGCTCCCCACCTCGTAGAGGAAGTCGTCGGCCGTGAGCCCCTGGATGGTCTCGGAGTGGCGGTAGCCCTTGATGTCGATCGAGACGTGGTCGCCGTCGCGCGCCGGCCGACCGACCGTCTGCAGCTCGCCGAACTGGTCGCGCAGACGATCGACCTGACGGTCGATCTCCTCATCGGTGACCTCGGGGCTGGGCACGGTGACCTTCAGGACGCTGTAGCCGCCCACCGAGACCTGGGGCCGGACCTCGACGACCGCGTCGAACGCCACCGGACCCGACTCCTCGCCCGCGGTGATGTCGATGTCGGGTGGGGCGATGGCGTCGACGTCGTGGTCCTTGAGCGCCTGCTCGTAGTACGTCGGCAGCGAGTCGCGCAGCGCCTCCGCACGCGCCGCCTCGGCGCCCAGCCTCGCCTCGAGGAGGCGCCGGGGTGCCTTCCCCGGCCGGAAGCCGGGAATGCGGACCTCGTTGGCGATCTTGCGGAAAGCGGCATCGAGAGCCCGGTCGAACTCGCGCTCGTCCACCTCGACGGAGAGCTTGACCTTGTTTCCTTCGAGCGGTTCGACCGTGGTCTTCATCGGATCGCCGATTCTACCGGGAGCGTGTTTCTGGACGGCACGGCGGTTGACCGGGCAGTCGGAGAGTATGAGACGCCTCCCTCGACCGGTCGCACCGGCCGGCGCACAGCCGCCACGAACCGTGGCCGCCACCGCCTTCTTCTAACGGGCACGCTCAGAAGGGGTGATCCCCCCGGATGGCGCGGTTCTTCGATGAGTGCGAAACACGAGGGCATGTACGCTCGCCGGGGCCGGACCGGGGAGTGGCGCAGTGGTAGCGCACCTGCTTTGGGGGCAGGCGGTCGCGGGTTCAAATCCCGCCTCCCCGACCACCGGGTCGCTCGCGCGAGCCCGGCCAACGCGGGTGTAGCTCAACGGTAGAGCTCCAGCCTTCCAAGCTGGCGACGCGGGTTCGATTCCCGTCACCCGCTCCCCCTTGAACAAGGGCTCTCGCCCGCTCAGAGACTCGGAGACACGGCCATG